>NZ_CAXQBM010000014.1:0-51181 GCF_964222115.1 Alteriqipengyuania sp. | reverse complement strand
CCCGTTGCTCTCCATCTCCAGCTGCTGGAGATAGTCGGGAAACAGCGCCAGCCGCTCGTCATAAGCGAATACGGCGCGGGTCTGGCAGCCGCGCACCCTTGCGTAATACTGGTCGGCGAAGGCGGCGCGCAGGCACAGGTTGTCGCGCCTGTCGGTATTGGCGAAGTGCGCATCGACCGCCGCCGCACCATCGAGCATCGCGGCGAATTCTTCCCACCCGGCGGCCAGCGCGACCGGGAAACCGATGCTCGACCAAAGCGAATAACGCCCGCCGACGCTTTCCATGAAGGGCAGCACGCGCGTCTCGTCCACACCCCATTCCACGGCGCGTTCGGGATCGGCGGTCAGCGCGATCACGCGCCCGTGCGGATCGTCGACGCCGTTCTCTCGCAGCCAGCGCATGGCACTGTCCGCATTTGTCATCGTCTCGATCGTGGTGAAGGTCTTGCTCGCCACCGCGACCAGAGTCGTCGACGGATCGCACGCCTCGAATGCGGCTTCCAGAGCGACCCCGTCAATGTTCGAGACCACGTGGCAATCGACATAGGCCAGGTCGCGCGTCAGCGCGTCGATGGCGAGCGCGGGGCCGAGCGCGGAGCCGCCGATGCCGATGTGGATCAGGTGGTTCACGTCGCCCAGCGCATTCTCGCGGATCGCCTCGACCAGCATCTGCATACGCGCCCGCAGTGCCGCTGCTTCCTCGACACTCGCCTCGCTGCCGAAACCGCGCTGCGCGGTATGTTCGGCGGCGCGGCCCTCGGTGACGTTAATCGCTTCGCCCGCAAACAGCGCGGCGCGCTTGCTCTCGAACCCGCTGGCTTCGGCCAGCGCCTCGAACGCATCGAGCATTTCGTCGGTCAGGTGCGTCTTGGACCAGTCGAAGCGGATGCCCGCCGCGTCCTCTCCCTGTCCCCAGCCGATCCGGCCCGAGAGGCGCTCTACGCGGTTGTCATCGCGGGCGAACAGATCGCCGAGCGTCGCCTCGGACAACGCATTAATCCGATCCCATGCCGCCGTCCTGCTATCGCTCATAATCGCAAAATCCTGTTGCCTGCCTGCCTGCAGCGCCTAGGTGCTGTGGCGATGGATGAAAAGGGCGAAGCAGCTACGGATAGGTATGCCGAGGGCACGGCGCGCGGCGGCAAGCTTTCCAGCCTGCTCACGCTGGTCTTCGTGGTCATGCTGCTGGCGCTAACGGTGCGCACCTTCGCATTCTCGCTATTTACGATCCCGAGCGAGAGCATGATGCCGCGCCTGATGCCGGGAGACACCATCGCGGCGAAGAAATGGCCGTTCGGCTATTCCAGCAATTCGCTGCCCTTCGACCTGCCGCTGATTCCCGGCCGGTGGCTCTCGGCCCCACCCGAACGCGGCGATATCGTGATCTTCAAGCATCCGGTCGATGGCACCGACTACATCAAGCGCGTAATCGGCCTGCCGGGCGACGAGGTGGAACTGCGCGATGGCTACGTGCTGCTCAATGGCCAGCTGCTGAGCCAGGCGGGCAGCGACGATGCCATCGTGCCCGTCAGCCCCAATTCCCCCTGTGCGTGGGGTGGGCGCGAGGAGGCGCGGCCTGCTGGGGGGGCGGACTGCCGCTACCGCCGCAATCGCGAATACCTGCCTTCGGGCGTCAGTTACGAAGTGATCGACTACGGGCGCACTGCGCAAGACAATTGGGGCCCGCGTACCGTGCCGGAAGGCACGATGTTCGTGCTGGGCGACAACCGCGACAACTCGATGGACAGCCGCTTCCCCGCCGTGCCCGGTGGTGGGGTCGGCTTTGTCGGCCAGGATCGGCTGGTCGGCCAGGCAGGCGCGGTCTTGTGGTCCACCGATGGTTCGGGCCGATGGCTGAACCCCGGCACATGGTTTACCGGCATGCGGCGCGACCGGACGGGCCAGCCGCTGTAATGGATGCGAAGGAATGAGTGACTGGGCACAAACGCAAGCATGGCTCCGTGACGCAGGCTTCGTCGCAAAAAACGAGGCGCTGTGGCTGGAGGCGCTGACGCACGGCAGCGTGGGGGGCGCGCACGACTATCAACGGCTTGAGTTTCTTGGGGACCGCGTGCTGGGCCTCTCGATCGCCGAATGGCTGTTCGAAACGCAGGCCGATGCGGCGGAGGGCACGCTTGCCCAGCGTCTCAACGCACTCGTCAGCAAGCACGCCTGTGCCCGGGTGGCGCGGCGGATCGGCGTTTCCGAGCATGTGCGGCTGGGCCGACAGGCGCGCGACGATGGCGCGACGGAAAGCGACAATATCCTGGGCGACGTGATGGAATCGCTGCTGGGCGCACAATTGCGCGAGGCCGGTTTCGACAGCGCGCGGGATCTGGTGCGCTCGCTCTGGGCCGATGCCGTAGAAGGGGACACGGGGCGCGCCAAACATCCCAAGTCAGCGCTTCAGGAATGGGCTGCGGGCAACCGGCGACGTCCGCCGGAATATGCGCTGGTCGACCGTTCCGGCCCCGATCATGCCGCGCGTTTCACCGTGCGAGTCACGGTGCATAATGTGGGCGAGGCCGAGGCCACCGCCAGCAGCAAGCAGGAAGCGGAAACGGCGGCGGCCAAGGCCTTTATGGAGCGCCATGGGTAGCGCACGCTTGCGCTGGCCGTGAGACAGGCTCAAGGCGAGCGTGATATGACTGATACGAATGAGAATGCCGTCATAAGCGGCGAGGAAAAACAGAAATGCGGCGTGGTTGCCGTGCTGGGCGCGCCCAATGCGGGCAAGTCCACGCTGGTGAATGCGCTGGTGGGCCAAAAGGTCGCGATCACCAGCGCGAAGGCGCAGACGACCCGCGCGCGGATGCTGGGGATCGCGCTGCATGAAAGCGAAAATGCGAACACGCAGATGATCCTGGTCGACACGCCCGGCATCTTCGCCCCGCGCCGGCGGCTCGACCGCGCGATGGTGAGTGCCGCGTGGGAAGGCGCGGAAAGCGCGGATGCGGTCCTGCTGCTGGTCGACCCGATCAAGCAGCGGCGGCACGAGCTGGAACCGCTGGTCGAGCAACTGGCGAGCCGTCCAGAGCGCAAGATCCTGGTGCTCAACAAGGTCGACAAGGCGAAGAAGGAACCGCTGCTGGCGCTGGCGCAGGAGCTTTCGGGCAAGGTCGATTTCGTGGAAATCTACTTCATCTCCGCGCTGACCGGCGATGGTGTGGCGGAGTTGAAGGACGCGCTGGCCGGGATGATGCCCGAAGGCGTGTGGATGTATCCCGAGGACCAGGTCTCCGACGCGTCCGAACGCCTGCTCGCCACCGAGATCACGCGCGAACAGCTCTATCGCCAGCTGCACGAGGAACTGCCCTACGACTCCATGGTCCGGCCCGAGAAATATATCGAGCGCAAGGATGGCAGCGTGGAAATCCACCAGCAGATCGTGGTCGCGCGCGATAACCAGCGCGCCATTGTGCTGGGCAAGGGGGGCAGCCGGATCAAGGAGATCGGCAAGGCCGCGCGCGAGGAGCTGAGCGAAATCCTTGGCCGCAAGGTGCACCTGTTCCTGCACGTCAAAGCGACCGAGAACTGGTCCGAAGACAAGGAAATGTTCGAGGAAATCGGGCTGGACTGGGTGCGTTAAGGCTGAACTGGGTTATGCTGCGCCCGCCAGATTACCGGGATAGGAGAATGACCATGCGTATCGCCGCTATCGCTGTAGCCGCTTCCCTGGCGTTGACCGCGTGCACGACCTACCCCGAAGAAGAAGAGCCGGAAACCGCCTCCTGCGGGTATGACAGCCGCAACTGGCAGGCTACCATTGATCGCATGCCGGGGCCGGGAGCGCAGCCCATGCTGCATATAACCGGCGAAGTCGACATGCCGACGCCCGGCTACACGGTCCGCCTCGTGGCAGGGCCTGCCGACCGCATGATGCCCCCGGGCCTGCATTTCCGGTTCGAATCCGAGCGACCGGACGGCATCGTGCCGCAGGTGATCGCACCCACCAAGGTCGAGTACCGCGAGCAGACGCCCTATTCGGAGATCCGCCGCATCATCATCGGCTGCGGCGACGAGACGCTAGCAACGATCTCGCCTGTTCCGGTGGTTCAATAACCTACACGCGTCACGGGTCGGAGGGGCCGCTGCTACCGCTTCTTGGCGATGGCAATCTTGTTCTTCTTGGCGAAGTCCTTGGTCGATTCCTCGCTGCGGTTCAGTGCCTTGGCGATCTGCTTGAGGCCCTGCCCCTTGGCGGCCAGCGTTCGCAGCTGCCCCGCCTCGTCAGCCGTCCAGGGTTGTTTGTGCCGCTCGAACTTGTCCTTCGCCATGATTTGTTTCCTTTTTCCCTCTCCCCGTGCGGGGAGAGGATAGCGCAGATTGCTCCGCAAGGAGCTAGCGGAGCTTGGTGAGGGGCGAACCACCCTGACAGCCTGGTAGCCCCTCTCCAACTACGGCCAGGTCGCTCCGCTCCGGGCCTTCGTGTCCTCTCCCCGTTCGGGGAGAGGAGCTATTTCTTCGCGGCTGGCTTCTTGGCCGCTGCCTTCTTTTTCGCCGGAGCCTTCTTCTTGGCCGGAGCCTTGCGCTTCTTTTTCGCGGGGCCCTTGGCGACGCGGGCATCGATCAGCGCGATGGCCTGCTCATCGGTCACATCCTCGGGCTTCACGTCCTTGGGGATGGTCGCGTTGGTCGTACCGTCGGTCACGTAGGGGCCGTAGCGGCCGGGCATCACCTTCATCTCGGCGTCGGAGGTCGGGTGCTTGCCCAGCACCTTGATCGGCTCCGCCTTGGCGCGCCCGCGCCCGCCCTTCTGCGCCGCTTCGGCGAGCATCGTGACCGCAGCGTTCATCCCGGTCTCGAACACATCCATCGTGCCGGAAAGCTTGGCGTACTTGCCATCGTGACGCAGGTACGGGCCGTAACGCCCGAGATTGGCTTCGATATCCTTGCCCGTTTCCGGGTGCTGGCCGACGATTCGGGGGAGCGACAGCAGCTTCAGCGCCATCTCCAGATCGAGCTCGCCAATATCCTTGGGGATGCTCGACCGCTTGGCTTCCTTGCCTTCGCCCAATTGCAGGTACGGCCCGAAGCGGCCCGTCTTGCGCTCGACCGGCAGACCGGTTTCCGGGTCGTTGCCGAGCACCGCATCCTCGGCCACGTCGTCGGCATCCGCACCCGGTTGCGCGAAGCGGCGGGTGAACTTGCACTCGGGGTAATTCTCGCACGCCACGAACGCGCCATAGCGTCCACCGCGTAGGTGCAGGCGGCCCCCGCTGCGGCCTTCCTGGTCGCATAGCGGGCAGAAGCGCGGGTCCTTACCGTCCTCGCGCTCGGGGAAAAGATAATCTGCCAGGAACGTGTCGAGCACCGCCGTGATATCCGACGGTTTCTGCTCCATCACCTCGTCGGACTTGGGTTTGAAATCCTTCCAGAATTCTTCGAGCAGCGCCTTCCACTCGGCGCGACCGCCGGAGACATCGTCCAGCTCTTCTTCCATGCCAGCCGTGAAGTCGTAGGCGACATAGGTCGGGAAGAACCGCTCCAGGAATGCCGTGAGAAGCCGCCCCGATTCCTCTGCAAAGAAACGATTTTTCTCCATCCGCACATAGTCGCGATCGCGCAGCGTCTGGATGGTAGAGGCGTAGGTGGAAGGCCGCCCGATCCCGAGCTCCTCCAGCTGCTTGACCAGCGATGCTTCGGAGAAGCGCGGCGGCGGCTGGGTGAAGTGCTGGTTCGCCTCGACCGACTTGCGCGCCGGCGCATTGCCTTCGCGCATATGCGGCAGCAGGCCACCGTCATCGTCGTCATCCCCCTTGCCGGAGGCGTCGTCGAAACCTTCCTGGTAGACTGCGAGGAAGCCCGGGAACTTCACCACCTGCCCGGTCGCGCGCAGCGAATGCTGCCCGCTGCCCTCGGTCAGCGTGACCGTGGTGCGTTCGAGCTGCGCGGTCGCCATCTGGCTGGCCAGCGCACGCTTGAAGATCAGGTCGTAGAGCCGTGCCTCGTCGCCCGAACCTGCCTTGTCCTTGCGGAAATCGGTCGGCCGGATCGCTTCGTGCGCTTCCTGAGCATTCTTCGCCTTCGTCTTGTAAAAGCGCGGTTTTTCCGGGCGATATTCGGCAGAGAACCGCTCCGCAATCGCATCGCGGCAGGCATTGATCGCGCTGCCGTCCATGCTCACGCCATCGGTACGCATGTAAGTGATCGCGCCCGCTTCGTAGAGCGATTGCGCGCACCGCATCGTGTGGCTGGCCGAGAAGCCGAGCTTGCGTGCGGCCTCCTGTTGCAGGGTGGAGGTGGTGAACGGCGGCGCGGGATTGCGCTTGACCGGCTTGGTCTCGATCCCCGCGACGGTGAAGCGCCCTTCCTCCACCGCCGTCTTGGCGGCCATTGCGCTGCCCTCGTCACCCAGCGTCATCTTGTCGAGCTTCTTGCCGTCCAGCGTCACCAGCCGCGCGGTGAACGCGGTGCCGTCATGCTCGAAACTGGCGATGATCGACCAATATTCTTCGGCCTTGAACGCCTCGATCTCGCGCTCGCGATCCACGATGATGCGCAGCGCGACCGACTGCACGCGGCCGGCGGATTTCGCGCCGGGCAGCTTGCGCCACAGCACGGGCGAGAGCGTGAAGCCGAACAGGTAATCGAGCGCGCGGCGCGCCAGATAGGCGTCGATCAGATCCTGGTCGAGCGCACGCGGGTTCTTCATCGCCTCGGTCACGGCGGGCTTGGTGATTGCGTTGAAGGTCACCCGGTCGACATTGGTCGGCAGAGCCTTGCGCTTCTTCAGCAGGTCCATGACGTGCCAGCTGATCGCCTCGCCCTCACGATCGGGGTCGGTCGCGAGGATCAGGCGGTCGGCGTTCTTGGCGGCATCGGCAATGGCCTTGACCTGGCTGCGTTTGCGCTGGTCGGAGTAAATCTCCCAGTCCATCGCAAATCCTTCGTCCGGGCGCACGCTGCCATCCTTGGGTGGCAGGTCGCGGACGTGGCCGTAACTGGCGAGGACCTTGAAGTCCTTGCCGAGATATTTCTCGATGGTTTTCGCCTTGGCGGGGGATTCGACGATGACGAGTTGCATTGGGTGGGGGCATTCCTTCGCGTGTACGTACGCGCGAGAGTGGGAATCGGTTATGCGGTTCGTCAAGCGGGTGAATGTAAGATATCTGTGCGGGGAGCTTGGGGAGTCGACCAGTGAAGGCAATTCGGACATTAATGGGGCTGCTCGCGATATTTGCGGCGGGTGCGGTTTTCGGGCCAGTAGTTATCGCCGCCATTTCTGCTCTGCATGACGAGGCGGTCTACCCCGAGGAAAGGGCGGAAAGGCTTCTGCTAGCTTACGAAGCCCGTCCGCTCGATTCCCCCCGCCCTCTTTTAAGGATGATGCCGAGTCTTGACGGAGCAGAATGCGGCTACGACCCTCGGCGATTGTTCACAGACGATGAGGCGGATCCCAGAACCTTGGGCTCCCTAGTCACAAAGCCAGGATTTTCTGACTATGAGGGCTATTACGCTCTCGGAAATTGGTCAGCAGACAGCCGCAGCCGAATTTATGAAGCGGCACTGGTGAAATATGTCACTGATAATTATTCGAACTTTCAAGTGGAATTTCTGCACTCGTGCATCAAGGAGACGTTTTTCAGCGCAGCTTGCAAGAGCCAGGTCGAGCATATGACAAACGGCTTCGATTATCAGATGACGGATATAGAAGAGTTTGCGCAATTTCCCGCAGCAGGGAATGAGACCGATGTGGTCTGCACTTACTTGGATGCTGTCGCTGCGCGTCGCGGGATCGCCATTCCGAAGCGCGATTAGCCCTACTCGAACACGTCCGCCACGCTGGTGTCGCCCGGCGCAACGAGGTGGAACACCGCGATGCTGAAGGCGAGGCTGGCCGCATTGGTAAATGCTTCGAGGAAGCCCGATGCGGCGACCGCTACCGCCAGCATCGGCGACAGCACCTCGTCCGAACTTGTGGCAAACCCTAGCCCGCCGATAACCCCGCTTACCATCACGGCCAGCACTACCAGCACGATCCACATCAGCAGTCCTGCTCCGAAGATCGAGAGGCCCCGTCCTTCGGTCGCTTCCCAGCTCGCGCCCAGGCTCCCGCGGATGCCGTGCTCGCCGTTCATCACGAAGCCATTGGCAGCGGCCCATCGCACCAGCAGGATGATGCCCGGTATGATGAAAAGCAGGAAGCCGAGTACTGTCGCGATCGTGGCGAGGATACTCAGGCCGAGAAAGCTCCAGAAACGTGAACCACCGCGCATCGGGCGTCCGACCGCCGCCATCATCTCTTTCAGCAGCAGGTAGGCTGCGATCACGAACAGGACGATATTGGCGAGCCCGAAAACCCCTTCCATCATGCTGGCCGATTGCGTGTCGAAGCCGCCATTGGTCCACTGTGCCGTGATGAAATTGTCATCGACCGAGGCGAGCCCGAACAGCCCGCCGATGCCGGAAAACACGCCGAGCACGAGCACAAAGATTATCACCGCACGCCCGGCCCCGCCCATGACATCGACCGTCTGGCTCAGGATCCCGCCTACATCCGCTTCACGTTCCATCGATTCCCCCCTGTATTCCCGGTCACGAGCCTAGATCGCAGATCAGCCGTTGGAAAGGCTGACCTTCCCACCGGCATGCCTCGCCAGCCGTCCGGCGATTTCCAGCTCCAGTAGTGCCAGCTGCACCGCCGCGGCGGGTGCGCCGGACTGGCGGATCAGCTCGTCCACTGGAACCGGGGCACTGGTGAGCAGGCTGGCAATGTCGGCAGGTTCAGCCTCGGCCAGGTCCTCGGGCGCAGCATCGTAGGCACTCACCGGCTCGCGGAATGTCGAACGCGGTGCGCCATCGAACGAACTGAGCAACTCGACCACGTCGGCGGGCTCCTGCACCAGTACCGCACCTTCACGGATGAGGTGGTTGCACCCGTGGCTGCGCGCGTCGAGCGGACTGCCGGGGATCGCCATGACCTCGCGCCCATATTCGCCCGCCAGCCGCGCGGTGATGAGGCTGCCGGACTTGACCGCCGCTTCCACCACCAGCGTGCCGAGCGCGAGGCCCGCAATGATCCGGTTGCGGCTGGGGAAGTGACTGCCGCGCGGCTCTGTGCCGGGAGGCTGCTCCGCAATCAGCAGGCCTTCGCTCGCAATCCGCTCCTGCAAATCGGCGTGCTGCGGCGGGTAGGCAATCTCGATACCGCTCGCGATGACGCCAATGGTTTTCGGGAGAGCGCCCTCGTGCGCCGCTCCGTCGATCCCGCGGGCAAGGCCCGAAGCCACGACAAAGCCCTCTGCCGATAGCGCCTGTGCGAACTCGCGCGCGATCTTCACTGCCGCCGCGCTGGCATTGCGCGCACCGACCATCGCGACCACGGGCTTGCTGGCCAGCAACAGGTCCCCGCGATAGGTGATGACCGGCGGCGCACCCTCGCACTCCGCAAGCGCCTGCGGGTAATCCGGCTGGTCGTGGAACAGGTAGCGCGCACCGTGACGCTTCACCGCGTCGACTTCGCGCCGGACCGCGTCTTCCTTCGCCAACTGGTGATGCCCGCCGCCTGCCCTGGCGAGGTTGGGCAGTGCCTCGACCGCCGCCTCCCCGCTGCCATAGCGCGCCAGCAGCTGCGCGAAGGTGACAGGGCCGATCCGGGGGGACCGCAGCAGGCGGATGCGCGCAAACGCTTCTGCCTGGGACAATTGGCTCACTTTTTCTCGCCGACCTTGGGTTCCTCGCCGCGCATCAGCCGCCCGATATTGGCCCGGTGCTGGACGAGCACGATGGCGGCAATCGCGACCAGCGGCCAGATCACCTGCGGATAGCCCATTGCCCAGGCGACGAGCGGCGCCAGCAACACAGTTGTCATCGAAGAGACCGAGGATATGCGGCTGAGCCAGAGCGTCGCTGCCCAGATCGCGGCGCATACCAGCATCACCGGCCATGCCAGTGCGAGCAGCGCCCCGGCAGCGGTCGCGAAGCCCTTGCCCCCCTTGAAGCGCAGCCACGGCGTCCAGCAGTGCCCGGCCACGGCCGCGACGGCAGCGATACCTTGCGCCAGCGTACGCTCCTGCCCGCTCCCGTCGAGCGCGAAGACCATCCCGACGACGATTACCGGCAGCGCACCCTTGGCGGCGTCGAGCAGCACGGTCGCCGCTGCCAACTTCTTGTTACCGGTACGCAGCACGTTCGTCGCGCCGATGCTGCCGCTGCCGATGCTGCGGATATCGCCCAGCCCTGCAGCGCGCGTCAGCAGCAGGCCGAAGGGGATCGATCCCAGTGCGAAGGCTAGCAATCCTGCGAATAGCAGTTCCAAATCAATAACCCCGTTCATGCTGAGCTTGTCGAAGCATTGCACTTCTTTTAGCGAACCCTCGCGATAAAGAAAAACAGCCCTTCGACAAGCTCGGGGCGAACGGGTTTGATAGATTTGCGCGATTCCGCCCCCATCTTGATCTTCGATTCCGGCGTTGGCGGGCTGACCATCCTTGCCGAGGTACGCAAGAGCCTTCCGCAAGCCCCGGTGATCTATGCCGCCGATTTTGCAGGCCTGCCCTACGGCACCAAGAGCGAGGCGGAGGTCGCCGCGCGCGTGTGCGGCCTGCTGGGCCGGATGGCCGAACGCTACCAGCCGCGCCTCATCTGCATCGCCTGCAACACCGCCAGCACGATTGCGCTGGGCATGGTCCGCGAGGTGCTCGAAATCCCGATTGTCGGCACAGTCCCTGCGATCAAGCCTGCCGCACTGACCACCAGCAGCGGCACGATCGGATTGCTGGGGACCGGCGCGACCGTGCGCCAGCCCTATGTCGACCGGCTTGAAGCCGAATTTGCCAGCGACAAGCGACTGATTCGCCACGCCGCCGATGCGCTGGTGCCTTTGGCGGAGGCGAAGCTGCGCGGTGAAAGCCTGCGCGCAGGCGCTCTCACACAGGCGGTTGCCGGGCTGCGTGATCACCCCGATGCGCGCAATCTCGATACGCTGGTGCTCGCCTGCACACACTTCCCGCTGCTGGCGGACGAGTTGCGCGAGGTGTTCGGCGCGCGGGTCCAGCTGGTCGATGGGGCGCAGGGGATCGCGCGCAGGATCGCGCACCTGACGCAGGGGCAGGCGATGGAGCGAACGCAAGACGATTACGCCATCGCGACGGGACCCATCGCCAGTCTCGAAGCGCTTTCGGCCACCCTTGCCCGATATGGGCTCAAGCAACTGTCTCGCTTCTAGAAGTTGCGATCCATTCGCAAAGATCGCGCTGGAAACTGCGGTTTTTGCAGCCTAAACGGGCGCCATCGTGATCACCTACGACCGCATATTCGACCAGGCGATTGATCGCCTACACGAGGAAGGCCGCTACCGCGTCTTCATCGATATCCTGCGCAACAAGGGCGCCTACCCTAATGCGCGCTGCTTCCACGGGCATAACGGCCCCAAGCCGATCACCGTGTGGTGCTCCAACGATTACCTCGCGATGGGCCAGCACCCCAAGGTGGTCGAGGCGATGGAAGAGGCGCTGCACGATGTCGGCGCGGGCTCTGGCGGCACGCGCAATATTGGCGGCAACACGCACTACCATATCGAGCTGGAAGCCGAGCTGGCGGACCTGCACGGCAAGGAAGCTGCGCTGATCTTCACCAGCGGCTATGTGTCGAACGACGCGACGCTCTCCACCCTCGCCAAGCTGCTGCCCGGTTGCGTGATCTTCTCGGACGCGCTCAACCACGCGAGCATGATCGCAGGGATCCGTAATTCGGGCTGCGCCAAGCGTGTGTTCCGCCATAACGACCTCGAACATCTCGAAGAACTGCTGGCGGCGGAGGACCCCGAAACGCCCAAGCTGATCGCCTTCGAAAGCGTCTATTCGATGGATGGCGACGTCGCGCCGCTGCACGCGATCTGCGACCTGGCCGACAAGTATAACGCGCTGACCTATTGCGACGAGGTCCATGCGGTCGGCATGTACGGCGCGCGCGGTGGCGGCATTTCGGAGCGTGACGAGGCGGCGCACCGGATCGACATCCTCGAAGGCACGCTGGGCAAGGCCTTCGGCGTGATGGGTGGCTACATTGCGGCGGACAAGCGGATCGTCGATTGCATCCGCAGCTATGCGCCCGGCTTCATCTTCACCACCTCGCTTTCGCCGGTGCTGGTCGCGGGCGTGCTCGCAGCGGTGAAGCACCTCAAGGCATCGAGCGAGGAGCGCGACGCGCAGCAGGCCTCTGCCGCGCTGCTCAAGCAGATCATGGCCAACGCGGGCCTGCCCGTGATGGACTCCACCACGCATATCGTGCCGCTGATGGTCGGCGACCCGGTGAAGGCCAAGCGGATCAGCGACATCCTGCTGGCCGAATACGGCATGTATGTGCAGCCGATCAATTTCCCGACCGTGCTGCGCGGAACGGAGCGCTTGCGCTTCACCCCCGGCCCTGCGCACACCGAAGAGATGATGCGCGAACTGGTGAGCGCGCTGGTCGAGATCTGGGAACGGACCGAGCTGGAACTGGAGCTGCGGCAGGCGGCCTGATGGCGGATACTGCCGACCCCGATTTCCGGCACGACACCCCGCCCGAACTGCAGGCCATGCTCGATGGCGACGAGGCACTTTCCGCAAAGTGGGACGCGCTGACCGAGCTTGGCCGCAACGAGTGGATCTGCTGGACGATCTCCGCCAAGCAGGAAGCTACGCGAGAGAAACGCCGCGCGCGGCTGCACGAAGAAGTTCTGGACGGGAAAACGCGCCCTTGCTGCTGGCCCGGATGCCCGCACCGGCGTGAGTCCGCCCGCAAGTTTGTCGACGCGTAACGCACGCCGATCAATCTGCGATGGAATTGCGTCTGCGTCGCTCTAAATGAGCGAAATGGAGTTCCTGCATTCACCCCGGTTCCGCGAGAACATGCCGCTGTACGGCGTGCTTGCGATTCTGGTGCTGGCCTTCGCCACGCTGGCGGTCGCTGGCGCACGAGAACCACAGCAGCCGGTAGAGGCACCGGATACGCCGCTCGACACGCCATTAACCGCTGAAAGGCTCCCGGCCAGTGGCGAGGAAGAGGGCCTTCTCCAATCCGAGCTTGACCCCACAGATGCGGTAGCGCGCAATGCCGCCGTCGAGATCGTCGAAGGTGGGCCCGGCGCCGCGTCACCCTTCGCCTTCGCGGGCAACAGCGCCGATCGCGCACGCGCACGCGATTGCCTTGCCCTCGCGGCCATGGCGGAGGCAGGCTATGGCGCTGTCGACCAGCGTGCCGTCATGCAGGTGATCCTCAACCGGGCGCGGCATCCTGCCTTCGCCAACACCGTGTGCGGCGTGGTCTTCCAGGGATCGCATCGCCCGACCGGATGCCAGTTCAGTTTCACCTGCGACGGATCGCTCGCCCGGACCTACCCCGATGCGCAATGGCGGCTCGCGCGCGAGCGCGCGGACGAAGCGCTGGGTGGCCGGGTCGAGCCCCTGGTGGGCGACGCCACCCATTACCATGCGAATTACGTGTTCCCCTGGTGGAGCGACCAGCTGGACAAGATCGCCGTGGTCGGCCCGCACCTGTTCTTCCGCTGGCGGGGGTTCTGGGGCACCGGCAAGGCGATGTCCGTGCGCTATCGCGGGGGGGAGCCCGATCCGATGGCACTGCGCACCACGGCGCAGGAGGTGGATCGCCCAGCCGACCTGCTCCCCAGCCTCGTCGGCGACAGCAAGGCCGTGCGCAGCATCACCGCGCAAACCGCCGGGGTCACGGACACATCCTCCGCGACTCCAGCCCCCCAGCCCGGCTCCGCACCGTCCTCACCGGGTCCGGGCGCGCATTTCGTGCTCGTGAGTGCGGCCGACGATCCGGCTGCGATCATAGAGCGCGCACGCACGTTGTGCCCCGGCACGCGATTCTGCCAGGTCTATGGCTGGAGCGACGCGGGCGCGATCCCCACCGAACTGCCGCTGTCGGGCGAGGCACGACGCCAGCTGCGCTTCAGCTATTTGCCCGCGCGCAGCGGTAACCCGGAAGCGATCTATTTCGATTGCCGCCTGTTCGCCGATGCTGCCGGGGGGCGCTGCCTGCCGAATGCGCGGCCCTGACCCGGCAGGCCATTACCTTGATGCAGGCCTATTCGGGCCCGACAGCCCCGTCGGCGGGCCATGAGGTGTCGCCAATCCGCTGCAGGTTCATTTCGAGGAACTTGGTGCGGGGCTGGTCACCAAACTGCATGTAGCCGATTTCCACCCACGTGCCGTTCTGCACGACAGCTTCATAAGTGAAAGTCATCGGGCCACTCTCGACCCCCCAGTGAAAACCGTCCTCGGTCACCTTGAACCACGGCCTTGCAGTCATCCCGCGTGCGGTCGAGGTCATCACATATTCGTCGGCCGTAGCATCATAGGTGATCATGGCGACCGCATTGAATTCGAGGCTGCCATCCGCGCCGTAGCCGCGCCCCTCGATGATCCGCGCGACCCCTCCGGCCATCGTGCCCACACGCTCGGTCTGGGTCAGTTCGACCTCGCCCATCTGACCGGTCGAGATGGCCGTTCCGCGCCATTCCCCATCCATGAAAGCGAAGCGCTCCATTGCGGCCTGCTGCTCGGCCTGCATCGCCTCCAGATCGGGCATCTGCGCCGATACGCTCGATGCGATCGGAACTGTGGTGAGCAGCGCACCCCACATCATGGCGCCGACAATCCATTGTTTCGGCCTGAACATTCCCGTCTCTCCCTCTTGTCATGGTTCCCACATGTGGCACGATCCTGCCCATGCGCCTGATCACCACCAGATTCATCGCAGATCGTACGCTTCGCAAGCACGGTTTCGTGAACCGCGCGCGTGGCTTCGCGAACTGGCTGGCGAACGGACCGGGCATGCCGTTGCTGCCCGTAATCTCTTTCGGGGGTGCGCTGATCGGTACGGTCGCAGGTGCTTTCAATACGGGCGAGCTTCCATTCGGACAGCGGCTTGCCTTCTGGCTGATCCTGATGGGTATGGAGGCGATCAAGTGGCTCGGCTGGCTTCGCTGGCAAGTAAAGCAGCCGCGCGACTACTGGCGTGCGGCGCTGATCGGCACGCCCTTGCTGGGGTTGTTCATCCCGCTGGAAATCGCCGCAGCATTCTGGCTGGTCGGGATCGGACCGATGTTCGCAATCGCGCCGGTCCTGTTAAACGTTGCGGTCATCGGCGTGGCAGTATTGCTCGTAATTCTCGTCGTACTGCGGCCATGGCGCGACGCCCGCGAGGCAGCCCCCACCCTGTTGCAGAAGGAAGGCGTGGCGCAAGCCGATATCCTCGCCGTGTCATCCGAAGATCATTATTGCAGGCTTTACCTTGCCGGCGGCAGCGAACGGCTGATCCATGCGCGCCTTGTCGACATCGTGGAGTTGCTCGACCCGGCAGCAGGGACCCGGATCCATCGCAGTCACTGGTGTTCCGATAAGGCGGTTACGGCTTCACGGCGCGCGGGGCGCGGCTGGGAACTGATCATGCCTTCCGGCGCGGCTTTGCGCGTCAGCGCAACATATCGTGAGGAAGCGCAGCGGCGCGGCTGGCTCAGCCGCAACCGCCTTGTCGACTAGCGCAGGTTCACCACGTTGTCCGTCTCCGGGCGGACACGGCGGCCATCGTAGAGGCTCAGCATCGGGTCGTCTTCGACCACCACCTGCTGCGTCGCGCCGAAACCGTTGAAATCGGTCTTCATCGCTGCGCCATAGGCGCCCAGCATGCCGACTTCGATATAGTCGCCAGCCTTGATGTCGGCGGGAAGCGCGAAGGGCCCTTCCATGTAGTCCGCATCGTCGCAGGTCGGGCCATAGAGCGCGAAATCCTCGGCAGGGGCATGCTCTTCGTGGTCGAGCGCGCGGACCGGGAAGTTCCACCCCAGGTGGGCCGCATCGTACAGCGCGCCGTAGGCACCGTCGTTGATGAACAGCTCTGCCCCGCGGCGCTTTTCCACCCGCGCGAGGAGCGAGGAATACTCCGCGCACAGCGCCCGGCCGGGTTCGCACCATAATTCTGCCGAATAGGAAATCGGCAGCGATTCCGAGGCGCGGAAGATCACGTCGAAATAATCTTCGAGCGGCGGCGGCTCCATGCCCGGGTAGATGCTCGGGAAGCCCCCACCCACGTCGATGATGTCGATGACAACGGACGACGCGACGATGGCCGCACGCGCACGCTCCATCGCCTGCACATAGGCGAACGGGGTCATTGCCTGGCTGCCGACATGGAAGCACACGCCCAGCCAGTCGCAATGCTGGCGGGTCTGCTGCAGCAGCAAGGGCGCTTCGGTCAGGTCGGCGCCGAACTTGCTCGCGAGCGAGAGTTCGGAAAATTCGCTGGAGACGCGCAGGCGCACCAGCAGCTTCAGGTCCTTCGCCGGAGTCCCGTCGGGACCGCGGCACGCATCGACGATCTTCGCCAGCTCTTCCTCACTATCGAGGCTGAAGGTGCGGCAGCCGTGCTGGTGGTAGGCCTCGGCAATCGCGCTCTTCGGCTTGACCGGGTGCATGAAGCACAGTTCGGCCTGCGGAAGCACGCTGCGCACCAGCCGCGTCTCGACGATCGAGGCGACATCGTAATGCGTGATCCCGTTATCCCACAGGATGCGGATCAGGTCGGGCGAAGGGTTGGCCTTGACCGCATAGAGCGAGCGTCCGCGAAAGCTATCCGCGAAGAAACGCGCAGCGCGCGCCGCAGCGTGCGGGCGGTTCAGGATGACCGGTTCGTCCGGCGCGAAAGCCGCGACTACAGATCGAGCGTCAGGATAAGTGGCCAATTCAAGGGACCCCCAAAACGGTTAGGTTTCAGACAAGGGCTGCCTTGCGGTAAGAGTCCCCTTGGGGCAGCGGAAGCGCGCATCTAGAGCCTTCGCGCAGCATTGCAAGAGAATTCGTGCATACAGCGGTTTGGTGATTCAACGCTGTCAGGCCGATGAGTTCCGAAATGGTCTGCAACCGGGCGGTGAAACGGCTCACTATGCCCGGATCATTCTGCTGCAGCGCGTTCCCTCAGGTGCTGCGCGACGTTCTTGTACTGCACCTCGAAGGCAACGAGTTGCCTCAAAAGGTAGCGTGGGGTGACCCCGCCTTCGAGCCTGACATAGCGCCTATAGAACACGTTCTTTTCCGGCCCCAATGTCACGATCTTGATGCCGGAAAATCCCCGATTGGCATCCATCAGGACCGATTCTGGAGGCGCGACGAGTTCACCGTCCGGGCGCAGGATCACGATGGCCGCGCATCGATTACCCGGTTCGCGATCGCATTGTTCCAGCTGGACATAGAAGGCGGGATCTTCGCCGCCCTGAATGCGAAGCAGCTTCGTTTCCTCGACTACGGCGAGCACGCGATAGTCGGCGGCTTCCAAAAAGCTGTGCAACTCCGGCAAGGTCAGCGTGTCGATCAACTGCACCTGCTTTTGGCCGGGGGCTTGCGCCGATGCGGTGGCGTTTGCGCCCAGCGCCAGAGCCGCCGCAGCAAGAATGGTCAGGTGCTTCATCGGATCGGTCCTCCCCCGAACGGTCCGGCCGGTCAGCTCAGCCGGTTGCGAAACTCCTCGTACCCGAAGCGTTTGACGCAATCGAGCGTATCGCTGTCGCTGTCCCACAACCAGATCGAGGGCAGCGGGACGCCATTGAAGGTGTTGGTCTTGACCATCGAATAATGCGCCTGGTCGAGGAAGGCGATCCGCTGTCCGGGCTCGTTTGGCACAGGCAGCGAATATTCGCCGATCACGTCGCCTGCCAGGCAGGACGGGCCGCCAAGGCGCACCGGCTCGCCGCCAACCTGCTCGCCCAGCATCGCGGGCCGGTACGGCGCTTCGATCACGTCGGGCATGTGGCACGTGGCCGAGATATCGAGGATCGCGAGCGGCCCGACGTTCTCTCCCGTGTCGAGGATCGTGCCCACCAGGATCCCCGCATCCAGTGCCACCGCCTCGCCCGGCTCGAGATAGATTTCCGCGCCCGTATCCTCCTTCGCGTCGCGCAGGAACTCGATCAGCTCCTCGCGAGCGTAGTCGGCCCGCGTGATGTGGTGCCCGCCACCCATGTTGATCCACTTGAGCTGGCCGAAGAACGGCTCGATCGCGTCGAACACCCGGTCCCACGTCTGGTGCAGCGGCTCGAACCCCTGTTCGCACAGGTTGTGAAAGTGAATGCCCTCCACGCCCTCCATGTGCTCCTCGGTCAGCTGGTCGAGCGGGAAGCCGAGGCGGCTGCCGGGCGAGGACGGGTCGTAGCGCGGCACCTCGCCGGTCGGTACTTGCGGGTTGATCCGCAAACCCACGTCGAATGCGCCGCCGCTGGCACGCGCCTGTTCCAGTATCAGCGCGGCGCGGCTCATCTGGCCGGGCGAGTTGAAAATCACGTGGTCGGATAGCCGCGCGACTTCCTCCAGCTCATCAGGCTTGTAGGCCGCGCAATAGGTGCTGATCTCGCCATCGTAGAACTCGCTGGCGAGGCGCGCCTCCCACAGGCCGGACGTGCACACCCCATCCAGATATTCGCCGATGATCGGCGCGGTGCTCCACATGCTGAACGCCTTCAGCGCGCTCAGCATCTTGATATCCGCCTCGTCGCGGATTTCCGCGAGGATCTGGCAATTGGCGCGCAGCTTCGCCGCGTCCACCACGAAGGCGGGCGTATCGACGCGAGAAAGATCGAATTGGGCGAAGGCGCCCGGATCACCGGCTTTTGTTTCCATGGCCGCCAGATAGGGAATCTGGGCGCAGCTGTCATCGTGTCAGGTCATGCGTCGGTCGACGAATTGTGACTGGCGCGGCGATGAGTGCTATATGAGCGTTAAGGGATCGGGTTCGCACATAACCGAGGGGGACGGAGAATGCTCCGCATATCGGCGATATTTCTGGCACTGGCGGCAATCTTGGCGCCAGCAAGCGCGCAAGAACTGGACGATTTCGTCAATGACGAGATGCGTAAGTCTGCCCTCCCCGGCCTCGCATGGGCGGTCGTGGATGGAGGAAATCTTACCACCGGCGCGCACGGCGTCGTCGCAAAGGGAACGGATGCCCCGGTAACGGACGAAACGCGTTTCCTGATCGGGTCGATTTCCAAGAGCTTCACCGCCTTGGCGATCATGCAGCTCGTCGAAGCGGGCAAGGTCGAGCTCGATGCGCCGGTATCCCGCTATCTCCCGCTGTTCGAGGAACGGCCGGCGGGCGACATCACGATCAGGCAGTTGCTCAGCCACACCAGCGGTTTTTCGACCCTGCAGGGTAACAGCGCGCCCGAGGAGAGCGAGACGGGCAGCGATGCGATCGCACGCCGCACCGCCTGGTATGCACAGCAGACGCCGGATTACCTGCCCGGCACACGCTGGGACTATTCCAACGCAAACTACCTGATCCTGGGCCGGGTGATCGAGGCCGCGAGCGGTGCGCGGTACGCCGAATACATCGCCAGCAACATCTTCGAGCCGCTCGGCATGGAGCACAGCTACGTTTCGGGGAGCGGCAAGGAAGGCCCGCTTGCGCAAGGCCACGTGCCCTGGTTCGGATCGATGCGCGCAGTGGATGCCGAAAGGCCCGGGCTTGGCTCGGCACCGCAAGGCGGGATCGTCTCCACTGCCGGGGATATCGGCCGCTACCTGCGCATGATGCTGAATGGAGAGGACGATCTCCTGAGCGCGGCGGGCAAGGCGCAAATGCTGGAGCCGGCCAGCGACGCATCGCCGGGCTATGGCCTCGGCTGGATGCTGAATGGCGAGGAACAGAGCGCCTATCACACCGGGCTGAGCCCCGGGTTCGAGACGATCGCGGCGATGATCCCGAGCAAAAAGCGCGGCGTGGTCGTGCTGACCAATGGCGGCAGCGGGATGGGCTTCGCGGAGACGGTTCAGCTGCGATACGGCACGGTCGCCTTGGCCCTGGGCCAGCCACCACTGGGCGATACCGGGCGCGGCATGCGGATCGTCAATTTCCTCCTGATGGCGTTGGCGCCGGTCGTGCTCCTGCTGGCGATCGCCTGGGCCTGGGTGAAGCGCGACGCGCTGCGCGCCAAGCGGACCAGCAGGGGCGGCCAGTTCAGCCTGTGGTTGCCGCTATTCGCGATGGCGGCGGTGGGATGGGTCTGCGTGTCGATGATCCCCGCGCTGTTCGGGGTCTCGCTCTCGACCCTGCGGCTCTACCAGCCGGACATGGCGCTGCTGCTGCAGGCAACGGCGGTGCTGGGTGTGGTGTGGGCGGTGGCGAGGTTGGGAATCGCCTATAGTAGTCGGTCGGCGCGAGAATGAGGCGACTTGACCCGGTCGAGACCCAGGCAGAAGTTTCTCGCAGAGGCGCAGAGGAAAGAGAGACGGGGAGAAACTATCCCGAATTGTAGTCGTTCGCCACGCGGCGGATGCCGTCCTTCATCGTGGCGCGAGAGAAATTGAGTAGAAGCCCTACGGGCTGTTTCATCAGCCGAAGATAGGTGACCAACTGGCGAACATGCGTCTGGTTAAGACGCTCCACCGCCTTTACTTCGAGGATGAGCCGACCCGCGACGAGAATGTCTATCCTGAATGCCGCGACGAAGGCGTGGCCGTCGAACTCGATGGGAACGGCCACTTGGCGTTTGACGCGCAATCCGCGCCTCTCGAGCTGACCCGCAAGAATCACTTCGTAGACATTCTCGAACAGCCCGGGACCGAGCTCGCGGTGTATCGCGATACACTCATCGACCACCATCCCGGATATCTCATCGATCTCCACCGCCCTCCCCCCTTCTCCCTGTCTCTCTGTCCTCTGCGCCTCTGCGAGAAACCGAAGCCTAGAACCCCACCGGGCCGTCCAGCTCCTTCACGTTCCACGGCAGGCCGTGCTGGTTCAGCATCTCCATGAAGGGGTCGGGATCGAACTGCTCCATGTTGAACACCCCGTCTCCGTCCCAGGTGCCCTGCACCATCATCGCGCTGCCGATCATCGCGGGCACGCCGGTGGTGTAGGATACCGCCTGGTTGCCGGTTTCCTCGTAGGCGGCTTCGTGCGAGCAGATATTGTTGATATAGAACGTCTTCTCGCCGCTGCCATCCAGCGCCTCGCCCGTCGCGATCACGCCGATATTGGTCTTGCCCTTGGTCGTCTCGCCCAAGGTTTCCGGCTTGGGCAAAACGGCGGCGAGGAACTGCAGCGGGATGATCTCGCGGCCCTGGTATTTCACCGGCTCGATGCTGGTCATGCCGACATTCTGCAGCACGGTCAGGTGCTTGATGTACTCATCGCCGAAGGTCATCCAGAAGCGCGCGCGCTCCAGCTCGGGCACGAACTTCGCGAGGCTTTCCAGCTCCTCGTGATACATCATGTACATGTTCTTTTCGCCGACTTCCTCGAAGTCGAATGCGACCTTCTTGCCCATCGCCGGGGTCTCGACGAACTCGCCGCCTTCCCAGTGGCGCGCGGGTGCGGTCACTTCGCGAATGTTGATCTCAGGGTTGAAATTGGTCGCGAAGGCCTGCCCGTGGTCGCCCCCGTTGCAGTCCAGAATATCCAGCTGGCGGATCGTCTTCAGCTTGTGCTTCTTGAGCCACATCGTGAACACGCTGGTCACGCCCGGATCGAAGCCGGAGCCGAGCAGCGCGGTCAGCCCGGCGTCCTTGAACCGGTCGTGATAGGCCCACTGCCAGTGGTATTCGAACTTGGCTTCGTCCTTGGGCTCGTAATTCGCGGTATCGAGGTAATCCACGCCCGCTTCGAGGCACGCATCCATGATGGGAAGATCCTGGTAGGGAAGCGCGAGATTGACCACCAGCTTGGGCTCGATCTTGCGGATCAGGTTGACCATCGCGGGCACTTCTTCGGCGTCGATCTCGTAGGTCGAGATATCGACTCCTGTGCGATCCTTCACCGAAGCGGCAATCGCATCGCATTTCGATTTGGTGCGGCTGGCGAGATGGATATCGCTGAAAATCTCTGCATTCATCGCCATCTTGTGGACGCAGACCGAGCTGACGCCCCCTGCCCCGATCACCAGTACCTTCGCCATGCTTGTTCTCCGAATTCGAATCCTTGGGCGCGCCTTTAGCCAAACGATGGCGGGGCTCCAAACGATCCGAAATCGTCAGGGCCAATCTGCGCTTTCCTAATCGGGTGCAGAACGACTATCGGGGCTCCATGAGCATCCGCGCACGCACCCTTCACGGCCCGTCGATACGCGCGGATAATCGGGCCGGTTTTTCCACCTTAAGACACTGTGTCAGGTGTGTCAGGGAGACTTGGCAATGAACCGGGAACCTACCGCAGACGGCGTACGCAACGCAGCCGCCAGCATCGCGCAAATCCTGCCTCCAACGCCGCTGTTGCCGGTCGAAATCGACGGAGTACGTTGCTGGGTAAAGGCGGAGAGCCTGCAACCCATCGGCGCGTTCAAGATCCGCGGCGGCTGGTGGCGACTCTCCAACCTTGGCGACGACGAGCGCAAACGAGGCGTGGTCGCGGTCTCCAGCGGCAACCACGCGCAGGGTGTTGCATGGGCGGCAAGGAAGCTCGGCATCGAGGCCGCTATCGTGATGCCCCGCGATGCTCCCAAGGTGAAGCTGGAGGCGACCAAGGCGCTGGGCGCGGACATCGTGCTCTACGATCGGCCCGGCGAAGATCGCGACGAAGTTGCCGCGCGCGAGATCGAAGCGCGCGGCGGCGCGGTACTCGTCCACGCTTTTGCCGATCCTTGGGTGATCGAAGGGCAAGGCAGCGCGGGAATCGAGATTGCCGAGCAGCTGGGCAAGCAGCCTCCGCTGATCCTCGCCTGCTGTGGCGGCGGCGGGCTGACGGCAGGGCTCTCCCTCGCCTGCCCGCAAAGCGCGGTGGTCCCCGTCGAGCCCGTTGGATGGGATTTGGTCGGGCAGGCGCTGCTGGCAGGCCACATCGTTCCCGCCGCGCCCGATGCGCCGCGCACGATCTGCGACGCGCTCCAGCCGCCAGCAACGAAGCAAATCAACCTCGACGTCCTGCTGGGTCGTTCCGATCCCGGCGTCGCCGTCACCGACGAGGAAGTACAGGCCGCGCAGCGCTTTGCCTTTGCCAAGCTGGGCCTTGTCACCGAACCCGGCGGTGCGGCGGCCCTTGCAGCGGCCCTCGCGGGTAAGGTAGCGCTGCCCGACGATACCACGATCATGGTAACCGGTCGCAATACGGACCCCGCCGCATTCGCCGCCACGATCGCCCCGAGCCGATAACGGAGTACCCCATGCCGCAAGGCGAAACCCACATCATCGACCGATCGGTGGTCCGCAAGAGCTCCGGCCTGAAGGACACGCTTCTCGACAAGGCATTCGCCACCGCATTTCGCGGCCTGGTCTATGCGCAGATCTGGGAAGACCCCGTGGTCGACATGGAAGGGCTCCAGATCGACGAGGACAGCCGCGTGCTGTGCATTGCCAGCGGCAGCTGCAACGCGCTGAGCTACCTCACCGCCAACCCGGCCGCGATTACGGCAGTCGACCTCAACCGCGCGCATATCGCGCTGGGTCGCCTGAAGATCGCGGCGATCAACGCCCTGCCCAATTACGACCTGTTCCGCCGCTTTTTCGCGCATTCCGACTACAAGGAGAACGTGGCGATCTACAAGGATCGGATCGCCCCACTGCTCGACGACGAAAGCCGCAAGTACTGGGAGGGGCGCGACATTCGTGGCCGTCGCCGGATCACCCAGTTCCAGCGAGGTATCTACAAGCAGGGGCTGCTGGGCAACTTCATCGGCATGGCGCATCTGTTCGCCAAGCTTTACGGCGTGGACCTGCGCAAGGTGCTGGAAGCGCCGACGGTGGAAGAACAGCGGGCCATCTTCGAAAGCGAGTTGGCCCCGGTGTTCGACAAGAAGTTCGTCCGCTGGGTCACCAACCAGCCTGCATCGCTGTTCGGCCTCGGCATTCCCCCTGCGCAGTACGACGCACTGGCGGGCGACGAGAAAATGGCCGAGGTTCTGCGCAAGCGGCTGGAGAAACTGGCCTGCGATTTCGACGTGAAGGACAACTACTTCGCGTGGCAGGCGTTCAACCGCGGCTATTCCAAGGAAGAGAGCGCGTCTCTGCCGCCCTACCTGCAACGCGAGAATTACGCAGACCTGCGCGAGCGAGTTGCCAAGCTGAGCGTGCAGCGCGCCAATCTCGCCGAGTTCCTCTCCGCCCAGCCTGCGATGAGCCTCGATCGCTATGTCTTCCTCGATGCGCAAGACTGGATGGACGACCACCAGCTGACCAACCTGTGGCGCGAGGTCACGCGCACAGCCCGCAAGGGTGCCCGTGTGCTGTTCCGCACTGCCGCCGAGCCCAGCCTGCTGCCAGGGCGTGTGCCGAACGAGATCCTGGGCCAGTGGACCTATCACGACGATCTGTCGAAGGACCTGACGCAGCGCGATCGCAGCTCGATCTATGGCGGCGTCCACCTGTACGAGCTGGCGTAATGGGGGGCGAACCCGGACAAGTGCGCGACCACGCGGCCCTGATGGATTCAATCTATCGGGGCCAGAAGTACATCTACGACATCACGCGCAAATACTACCTATTCGGGCGTGACGAGTTAATCCGCGGGCTCGATTGCCAGCCTGACGATGCAGTGCTGGAAATCGCATGCGGTACGGGGCGCAACCTCGCCAAGATACAGCGCGCCTACCCCGGCACACGGCTGTTCGGGATCGATATCTCGGCCGAAATGCTGAAAAGCGCGGCGGGCAAGCTGGGCACCAGAGCCATCCTTGCCCCTGGCGATGCGCGTAACTTCGATGCGCGCGCAATGCTGGGCCGCCCGACATTCGATCGGGTAATCCTGTCCTACTCGGTCTCGATGATTCCGGACTGGGAGAAAGCGATGCGTCATGCCGCGACATTGGTGGCACCGGGCGGATCGCTGCATGTCGTGGACTTCGGCAGCTACAGCGCGCGCGAAACGCTCGGTGCGCGCATCCTCAGGTGGTGGTTGAAACGGTTCCATGTCGCACCACGCCTGAACCTGCCCGAGGTCGCGACCGAGCTGGGCGCCCTGCCCGGCTGGCGGCGCGACGGGCGCGATGGCATGGGCGGCTATTACCGGCTCGAGCGTCTCTACCGCGAGGGTGAGCAGGGCGATTGACGGTGCGAGCCTCCGACCGTACGTTTTGATAGAAAACTGATTTCAGGGAGAGGAATCAATGCAGGCACAAATGCTCGCTCCAGCCGCGGTGCTCGTCGCCTGGTCGCTGGTCATGCTGATCTGGATGGCGGCAACCCGGCTTCCGGCGATTGCAAAGGCCCCCGGTGGTCTCAAAAATGCCAAGCCCGGCGGACGCGGCCAGGATCTCGAAGGCGTCCTGCCTGACCGGATCAACTGGAAATCGCACAATTACGCGCATCTGATGGAGCAGCCCACGCTTTTCTATGCCGTGGTCGTGATCCTCGCACTGATGGGTGCAAGCCCTGTCGATGTGCTGCTCGCGTGGATCTACGTGGGCCTGCGCATTGTCCACTCGATCTGGCAGGCAACCGTGAACATCGTTACGGTACGCCTCCTGATCTTCCTCGTCTCCACCGTCGTGCTCGCCATGCTGGCGGTCCACGCACTTGTCGCAACTCTGGGAGCACCCGCATGATCGGAATGGACATCCTGCAACCCGCCGTCGCGCTGATGATCTGGACGATGATCGTCTGGGTATGGATGTACGCGACGCGTATTCCGGCCATGCAGGCCAGTAAGGATATCGACGTTGCGCACCTCACCGGTGGCACAGGCAAGGATCTGGACCAGCTCCTGCCGGCACGGGTGCAGTGGAAGGCGCATAACTACAACCACCTGCACGAGGCCCCGACCGTGTTCTACGCAGTCGCCATCGTACTCGCGATTATCGGCGCGGGCGATGGCATTCCGGCCCTGCTCGCCTGGATCTATACCGGCCTGCGCGTGATCCACACGCTGGTACAGGTGACCGCGAACAAGGTGATGGTCCGCTTCGTACTGTTCGCCCTGTCCAGCGTGGTGCTGATGGCGCTGATCGTAGTCGCGGCGGTGCGGGTGTTCGCCTAGGCGATCACTCCGCCGCTTCGACCGCGGGCATGTCCTTTGCGTAGTCGAGTGTCGCAAGGAACCGCTCTGCATCGAGTGCCGCCATGCAGCCCGTTCCCGCTGCGGTGACCGCCTGCCGATAGGTGTGGTCCATCACGTCGCCGCACGCGAACACGCCGGGAATTTCGGTCTTCGGGGTGCCCGGTTCGACCAGCAGGTAGCCGCTTTCGTCCATCGGCAGCTGGCCGGTGAACAGCTCCGTCGCCGGAGCATGACCGATCGCGACGAAAGCCCCGTCCACCTCCAGCGTTGATTCCTCGCCGGTTTGCGTATCCCTAAGGACGAGGTGATGCAGGGCCCCGTTCTCGCCCGCCTCGAATCGCTCGACCGTCTTGTTCCACATGGGCGTGATCTTGTCCGAAGCGAACAGGCGTTCCTGCAGGATCTTCTCGCTGCGCAGTTCGTCACGGCGGTGGATCAGCGTGACGTCGTCCGAATGGTTGGTGAGGTACAGCGCTTCCTCCACCGCGGTGTTGCCGCCGCCGATTACTGCGACCTTCTTGCCGCGGTAGAAGAACCCGTCGCACGTCGCGCAGGCCGACACGCCCTTGCCGCCCAGCTCCTGCTCGCCGGGCACACCCAGCCACTTGGCCGAAGCGCCGGTCGCGATCACCACGCAATCGCCGATATACTCGTCGCCAGAATCGCCCACGGCGCGGAACGGAGGACCGGACTTCAAATCGATCTCGACGATCGTATCCCAGTGCATCTTGGTGCCGACATGCTCCGCCTGCGCGCGCATCTGCTCCATCAGCCACGGGCCCTGGATCACGTCGGCGAAGCCGGGGTAATTCTCGACATCGGTGGTGATGGTCAGCTGGCCGCCGGGTTGCAGGCCCTGGACCATGACCGGCTCCAGCATGGCACGCGCACCGTAGATGGCCGCGCTGTAGCCCGCGGGGCCAGAACCGATGATGAGCATCTTGGTGCGGTGCGTCGCCATGTGCGCGCGTCTCCTGTCCGTCTGAAGTATTAGCCTGTGAATATGGGGATCGCCCCCCGAAGAGTCACGTCACGAACCGCTCGCTTAGGGCGTCTCTCAACCGGTCATCCACACCAATCGCTTGCTCTAAGAAGCTATCGAGCGAGCCCCACTCGGCATCGACCACTTCCATGAAGCGATCGAAATACGCCTCGCGCACCTCCATCAGTTCGGCCACGGCATCGCGAGGCAGCGGCCCCAGCCGCGCTTCGATCCCCGGCAGCGATTGGCGCTCGAGGATTTCGTAAGTCGGCGCATCATTCGTGCGCAGGAACTCGGCGAGCATGTCCGCCCGCGACACTCCCAGGATATGGTGCAGCAGCGCGGCGGCGATGCCTGTGCGATCCTTGCCCGCAAAGCAATGGACCAGGCTGGCGCCTTCACGCGAGGCAAGCGCATGCAGGTACTGCCCGAAGATCGTCTGCATTGCCGCGTTCTGCGGCATCCGCGTATACACCCCCAGCATCCGCTCACGCGCCGACTCGGCGGTCAGGTCGAACCTTGCCTCCGGCTCGTGCGGGGGGCGCGAGCTCGTTTCGCCATCGTAGAACACGACCTCGCCGTCCCACAGATCGGGGCGACGACAAGGATGACGCTCCCGCTCGCCATTGCCGCGCAGGTCGACCACGGTGCGGATGCCGAGATCGGCAAAGGTCGCAAGGTCCGCCTCGCTCGCCTCGACATGCTGGCCCGAGCGGTAGAGCAGGCCGGTGACCACCCTGCCCCCGCCTTGCGTCGGATAACCGCCGTAGTCGCGAAAATTGTGGATGCCTTCTGTGGCGAGGAAGGTGGGGGAGGATTCGGCCATGCCGGATCAGGTGGCAGGCAGCCCTCGATGGCGCAACAGGCGACGATCCATTTCAAACCGAAACTCTTGCCAAATCCATCTTCATGCCCGAACCAAGCGCCAACGAATTGGGAATGAGGAACCGAGCGCCATGGCCGATTACAACACCATCCGTGTCGACCAGACGGGGGGCGTCGTCACCCTGACACTGAACAAGCCCGAAAAGATGAATGCGATGAGCACGGATATGGCTGCGGAGATCACGGCCCTGTTCGATGCCTTGCCCGGAATGGGCGCCCGGGCCCTCATCATCACCGGCGAAGGCCGCGGGTTCAGTTCTGGCGCGGACCTCAGCGGTCGCGGCTTCGATGGTGGCAAGCCGGGCGATGCCTCGCGTCGGTCTCTGCAGCATCATTATAACCCGCTGATGCACGCGCTGGCTGGGCTCGACATACCCGTTGTGACGGCAGTGAATGGCGCGGCAGCGGGGATCGGCTGCACGCTGGCGCTGTCGGGCGACCTGATCGTGGCGGGCAAGTCCGCCTACTTTTTGCAGGCTTTCGTCAATATCGGGCTCGTCCCCGATGGCGGCGCAACCTGGGTGCTGCCCAAGTCGGCGGGCATTCCAGCGGCGATGGAAGCGATGCTGCTAGGCGAGCGCATCCCGGCAGAGCGCGCCTACGAACTCGGCATGGTCAACCGCTGCGTAGAGGACGACGCAGTGTTGGACGAGGCGCGGGCTCTCGCAGAGCGGCTGGCAAATGGCCCAACCGTGGCAATGGGCCTGATCCGCAGGCTGGTGCGCAATGCGCAGTCGAGCAGCCTGTCAGACGCAATGAATGCCGAGGCCGAAGCGCAGCGAGTCGCGGGCAATAGCGAGGACTTTATCGAAGGCGTGACGGCGTTCCTCGGCAAGCGCGAGGCGCAGTTCAAAGGAAAGTAGCACAAGCCATTCGGAGCGATCCGTTCGCCCTGAGCCTGTCGAAGGGCTGCACTTTTTTCGGGCGCGGATTTCAAAAGAAATGCAGTGCTTCGACAAGCTCAGCACGAACGGAATTAAATCAATTTCCCGACCGGGCAATTAAACTCCGCGCCTGTTTCAGGTGCGGGATATCGACCATCTCGCCATCCAGTTGCAGCGCGCCTGTATCGGGATTCGCCTCGAACAGCGCGACGATCCTGCGTGCACGTTCCAGCTCTTCATCGGATGGAGTGAAAGCGCGATTGATCGGCCCGACCTGTGCCGGGTGGATCGCCATCATCCCGCGAAAGCCCACTTTGCGCGCGTCTGCCGGCACCTTCGCCATCCTCTCGGCATCGCGGAAATTGGGATCGATCGTCTCGATCGGAGCGATCCCTGCCGCATGCGCACCCGCCAGGCAGAGCGTTCGGGCGAGTGCGAAGGGCTCGAGCAGCTGGCCATGGGCGTCGCGGTTGGCCGATGCGCCGAACGCCGCAGCAAGGTCTTCCGCGCCCCATGTCAGCGCATCGAGCCGGGGCATGCCCGCATAATCGCCCAGCCGGAACAGAGCGGGCGCGGTCTCGGTCGCGACCACGATCATGCGGATCGACTCGCGCTCGATCCCTGCCGCGGCCTCCAGCGCAGTGAGGTAATGGCCCAGCAAGACCGCCTCATCCGGCGTTGCCTTGGGCAGCATGATCCCGTCTGGCCGATGCTTCACGATGGCAACCAGATCGGTCAGCGTATGCGGCGTATCGAGTGGATTGACGCGAACCCATAACGGCTTGCCACGCTCACTCTTCTCCAGCGCTTCGGCCACATGCACGCGCGCCTCCGGCTTGGCGCTCTCGGCAACGGAATCTTCAAGGTCGAGGATGATGAGGTCCGCGTCGCCACCCAATGCCTTTTCCAGCTTGCGAGGGCTGTCTCCCGGCACGAACAGCAGGGACCGCGCAGCCCACGGGCGAATATCGGATTGAGGCAAGGAACTGGTCATGTCACCAGCCCTAGCGTGCCCTTCGCCCGCTCACCAGTGCATGAAGCGGGCTAGAGGCGGCACTGTACGCTGATATTGCGGGCAATGGCCTTTCGCCGCTGCGGGTGCGCGCGATCCTGCGCGGACCAGTCGACCTGGTAATCAATCGATTCATAGATGGTGTCGCGCGGAGTCCATGAATCGGCGCATGCCATCCGTGCCGCCATCTCGACCCTTTCCGCCAGTTCCCGGCGTGCGGCATCACGATCTTCGAAGTAGCCGCTCTCGACTCCGTTGCTCACCTGCACCAGTATCGCCCGCTGGGCTTGCTGCGCTGATGCCGGACTGGCGACGAATGCGGTGAAACCGATCGCGTAAGCCAGCTTCCTGAACATGTTCCTATCCCCCTTCGCGATCGGCCAGGGATCGCGCGGAGGAAACGTTGCAAGCGAAGCGGTTCTGGTCAAGTTTGCCCCGAACGGCTGGCGCACAGTGAAACGCCCGATAGCGATGGATGGACGTGCATCTGCAAGCGACCGGACCGAAATACCTGTCTCGACCGCCCCCGCTCCAGTGCCGCGAAAGATTTTGCGAGCCATGGCGGCAATAGTAGCGTAAGGGGCCTCCAACTGCGCCGGACGCAAAGAACCCGGCGCCCCCTCATTCCGCACTTTTGCTGACCAAATCCAGCCGCCTGGTTTCCAGCGCGCGTGCATTGATTCCCAAGGTTTAGCCATGAATTTCAACTCACTGCCCGACACCCTGCAATCCGCACTCACCGAGCGCGGCTATTCCGAGCCGACGGACGTGCAGGCTGCTGTGCTGAAACCAGAGGCCCAAGGCCGCGACCTCGTTGTCTCGGCGCAGACAGGCTCGGGCAAGACGGTCGCTTTCGGTCTGGCCTTCGCACGCGAGCTGCTGGACGATGGCGGGAAGGTTCCTTTTCCCGGCGCGCCGCTCGCGCTGGTGATCACCCCCACCCGCGAGCTTGCCTTGCAGGTGAGCCGCGAATTGTCGTGGCTTTATGCCAAAGCCGGTGGACGAGTCGCGACCTGTGTCGGGGGGATGAACCCATCGGCGGAACGCAAGGCGCTTCGCTCGGGCGCGACCATTGTCGTCGGCACGCCGGGCCGCCTGCGCGATCATCTGGAGCGTGGTGCGCTCGACCTGTCGGCCTTAAGGGCGGTGACGCTCGACGAGGCTGACGAAATGCTCGACATGGGGTTTCGCGAAGAGCTGGAGACCATTCTCGACGCGACCCCCGAAGCGCGTCGCACGTTGCTGTTTTCCGCCACGATGCCCAAGCCGATCGAGGCGTTGGCCCGCCGCTACCAGAGCAATGCCCTGCGCATCTCAACGGTCAGCGCCGATCGCGGTCACGGGGACATTTCCTATGAAGCAGTCGTAATATCTCCCCCCGAGGTGGAAAACGCGGTCGTCAACCTGCTGCGCTATCACGAGGCCGAAACCGCGATCCTGTTCTGCGGCACGCGCGAAAAGGTGCGCCACTTGCACGCGACCTTGCAGGAGCGCGGCTTTGCGGTGGTCTCGCTCTCGGGTGAAAATTCCCAGTCCGAACGCAACCAGGCGCTACAGGCGCTCCGCGATCGCCGGGCACGCGTGTGCGTGGCCACCGATGTCGCTGCGCGCGGTATCGACCTGCCCACGCTGAGCCTGGTGGTCCATGTCGAGATTCCGCGCGATGCAGAGACGCTGCAGCACCGGTCGGGCCGTACAGGGCGCGCGGGTCGCAAAGGAACCGCAGTGCTGGTGGTACCATTCTCGCGCCGTCGCCGCGTGGAGGCGATGCTCCGCAACGCGAAGATCGATGCGCGATGGACCGATGCGCCCGACCGCGAGGCGATCAGGGCCAAGGACCGCGACCGGATGATGCAGACCTTGCTGACTGCGGCCGAGCCCGACGAAGAGGACAGCGATCTGATCGACAGCCTTCTCGCACAGCGCAGCCCCCGCGAACTCGCAGCCATGTTGGTAGCCTCGCATCGCGCAAAGCTACCCGAGCCGGAGGATCTGATCGCCAATACGCCCGAGGCACGTCGCGCGGCAAAGGCCGAAAAGCACCGCGCCGGTTTCGAAGACACGGTGTGGTTCAGGATGGACATCGGTCGCCGGCGCAATGCCGATCCTCGCTGGATCCTGCCGCTGCTTTGCCGCCGTGGCCACATCACCCGCAACGAAGTCGGCGCGATCCGCATTGGCGCGGACGAGACCTACTTCCAGATCCCGCGCGCGATTGCGGACAGGTTTTCCGATGCGCTAGTCCGCACGGCTGGCGATGGCGACGACGGCGAGAATATCCTGATCGAAGCTTCGGCCAAGGGCCCGCGAGATGCCGCGCGCACCAACCGCAAGGGGCCTCCGCGAGGTCGGCGCAATGGCAAGCCCAAGCCTCATCGCAAGAACAATGATGTCGGCGCAAGGCCAGGCCCGAAGGGCAAGGGTGCGCCGAAGAAGGAAAAATTCAAGAACCGGTAATTGTAGCGAAAGGAGGACCCGATCCCCGACACGCGGATTAGGATCGGCTCATACCTTTGCTTCAGAATGGAAATTCTTCCAAACTGAAAGTTCGCGGATACGGAAAAACTGCGCCTTCCGGGCATGTGTTCCAGCTTCAATGGTGCTGGCAATGTTAGTCCAGAGCTATCCAATGTTTTCCCGGATTAACCGGGAATCGAGCCGCCGGTTTCATCGCCAGATAGCTGCTTAACAGTAAGCAGGCGTGGCGAAGTAGTGATAGACCGCCACGCGATATGCTAGCTCGGAAAGTGTCGGCTCACGATCACACCTGCCTTTCACTATGCGATGATCCGGCATTTTGTCGGCTTTCCAAAATCCAGGCACCTTCCTGGGTCTGGGCGATTGTGCCGAGCGATCTTTGTCCCTCGTAAAGTTCGGCCGGCCCACTTAACTTCTTTCGCTCCATGATCGAAAATGCTTCGTGGGCATCTTCACCCTCGAAGGAGATCGTTGTTGACGGTTTCGCGCTTCCTCCCCAGATCCGAAGTGAATATTTGTTCATGCATGCCTCCATATCCCCGCGGTAAGGTTGAGTTACCAAGGGACATTATCGGCCAGACGCAAGAAGCGGGTAGGTTGCGGGCGATAGCCGGGACCACGAAGAGCCGATGTGGTGAGTACCGCAACCGTCGAACCGCCGTATAGCAGTATCGGCAAATAGAGTCGAACTGAGCCCTAGGTAGTGAGGCAAACGGTGGAATTAAGCTAAGCTCAATCGTCCTTGTGTACGGGTTTTTCCTTACGCTTGGTGCTGGCGATGTCTGCCAGCTCGTCCTCACTCATCGAATCGTACATTTCCTTGGATGCACCCTGCAATTTGCTGACCTTGGTATTGTCGCGCTTGGCGCTGAGCGCTGCACCGGCGGCCATTTGCTGAGCCTTCGATTGAGCGGGCATGACACTCTCCTCTACTTGTGTTCTGCTCTTCGCGCGGTTCTCAACTGGCGACTATGATCCCGCCATTGGGGTGCAAGACCTGCCCCGACATGTAGCTGGCATCGTCACAGGCCAAGAACAGGAACGCGGGGGCGACTTCATTGGGCTGGCCGGGGCGACCCATCGGTGTGTTCTTGCCGAAATCGTCCATGTCCTCGGGCGGCTGCCCGCCGTACGGATTGAGGGGGGTCCATATCGGGCCGGGAGCGACCGCATTTACCCGGATGCCGTCGCTAATCAGGTTCTCGGACAATGACCGGGTAAATGCGCTGATTGCGCCCTTTGTGGCTGAGTAATCGAGCAAATTGTCCGAGCCCTTGTACATCGTCACACTGGTGCAGTTCACGATGGCGCTGCCTTTGCCCAGATGTGGGCGCGCAGCCTGAACCAGGAAGAACATCGAGAAGATGTTGGTTTGGAAGGTCCGTCGCAGCTGCTCCTCTGTTATGTCTTCGATTTCCTCATCGGGGTGCTGTTCACCGGCGTTGTTGATCACGATATCCAGCCGTCCGAAGCGCTCGAGTGCGGCGGCAACCACCTCGTCTGCGAATTCCCGGCAGCCGAGATCGCCCTGCAGGCAGATCGCCTCTCGCCCCTCGTCTCTGACGATTGCCCTGGTCTTCTCCGCGTCTTCGGCTTCTTCATCGGCGAAATAGACAATCGCAATATCAGCGCCTTCGCGCGCAAACAGCGCCGCAACGGCGCGGCCGATGCCACTGTCCGCCCCCGTCACAATCGCGACCTTCCCTTCCAGCCGACCGGAGCCGGGAAAGCGCGGCTGCCAAGCGGGCTTGTCTTCCATTTCCGATTCAGCCCCGGGCATGCGCGGCTGTTCGTCGATCTCGGGCTGGAATGTGTCGGAATCGTTCATAGCAGCGTAGCGTCCTGTCTTTGAAAGAGTTTGTCGTTCGGGTGCACTCGGGCAAACAATGAGCTGGAATGGGCCGCGTTTCCCGAATGGTGCCAAGCGTGCCGATGGCGCGACGAACCACCCCAATCCTCGGGGAAGGCTTTAGAAGTCCGGCAGGGCCTGTTCGGCAAAGCCCCACCCCGTCAGCGCCTTGCCGGCCGCGCGTACCAGCAGTTTCTCCGCATCGCCGATGGAGAACGGCTTGGCATCCTTCATGTGCTTTAGTTCTTCCCAGGTTATCGGCACCGCCACCGGGGCGCCGCTGCGCGCGCGGGCCGAATAGGGCACCACCGCCGTGCTGCCGCGCTGGTTTCTCAGCCAGTCGATGAAGATCTTGCCCTTGCGCTTTGCCTTGCTCATCGTAGCGGTGAAGCGCTCTGGTTCGGCGAGGCTCAGCGCCTCGGCGAAGCGCTTGGCGAAGTCCTTGTGCACATCCCAGTCGTGCCCGGTGGCGAGCGGCACCACCACGTGCACGCCCTTCCCGCCGGAAAGCATCGCGAAGCTCGCCAGGCCGAGATCGGCGAGCCGGGCGCGGATGTCGCGCGCCGCTGTCTTCACGTCACCGAAATCGAGCCCTTCGTCGGGATCGAGATCGAAGATCATCCGGTCGGGCGCCTCGACATCTGCCGTGCGGCTGCCCCAGCCGTGGAACTCGATCGTCCCCATCTGCACGCATTGCAGGATACCGCGCGCATCCTCGAGGTAGAGATAGTCTTCGGTGCCGCCGTCCTTCTCACGGATCGGCACGTGACGGACAGCATCGCCGAAAGCGCCGCTGTCGTGCTTCTGGAAAAAGCATTTTTTCGCCCGCCCCTGCGGGCAGCGGACCAGGCTGATCGGGCGCCTGGCGACGAATGGCAGCATGATCGCCTCGACCGCCTCGTAATAATCCGCCAGATCGCCTTTGGTCTGGCCGCTGTCCGGGAAGATCACGCGCTCGCGGCTGGAAATCTCGACCTCGGCCTCGGCAGCCGGAGCGGCGGCGGACTTCTCGGGGGTGGCCTCGTTCGCCTTCTTGTCGGCGCGAAGGCCGAGGAAGCTGGCATGGCGGACATTGCCGGCCCCGGTAAACTCGGTGAAGGCGATCTCGGCAACCAGCTTCGGCGTCAGCCAAGTCACGCCGCGCGACGAGGCTTTGTCGACTTCGGCGGGAGGTGTCTTGCGCTCGAGCCGCCGCATCTTCGCCGCCAGTTCATCGAGCGTATCCGCATCGAAACCGGTGCCGACATTACCCTTGTAGACCAGTTCGTCTCCCTCATGCTGCGCCAGCAGCAGCGAGGCGAAGGGGCGCGCTTTGGCGGAACTCTTCTTCCAGCCGATCACCACGAATTCCTGCCGCCGCGTGCATTTGACCTTGAGCCAGTTCTTCGATCGGCGTCCGGCGTAGTGGCCGTCGACCGTCTTCGAGATGATTCCCTCCTGCCCCGCCGAGCACATCGCACGATACAGCTTCTCGCCTGCGCCGATCACATGGTCGGCGACGTGGATCGGCGCTTCGGCGGTGCCGAGCAGCGCTTCGAGACGCTCCTTGCGTTCGATATTGGGGAGCGTCGTGAGGCTCTCGCCATCCAGTTCGAGCAGGTCGAAGGCGTGCAGCGCCAGCCGGTCGCTCTCGCCCTGCGCGCCGTGCCCACGCTTGAGCACCTGCTGCAAGGTCGAGAAATCGGGATTGCCCTGCGCGTCGTAAGCGACAATCTCTCCGTCGATAAGACAGGAGGGCAGATCGAGCGTGGCGAGCGCGTGGACCAGCGGGGAGAACTTGTCGCTCCAGTCCTTGCCGTTGCGCGTATAGACGCGGACTTGATCGCCCTTGGCTGCGATCAGCGTGCGATAGCCGTCGAATTTGATCTCGTGCATCCAACCGTTGCCGGTGGGGACATCGTCGACCAGCGTCGCCAGCTGCGGCTGGCGGTATTTGGGCAGCGGCGCGGCGCGGCGTTTCTTGCTGGGCTTGGCCTGCTTCGCATTGTGGGCCGAAGCCTTCTTCATCTGCGCCAGGAAGGCATCGTCCTCCTTGTCGGCGAGCGGATATTCGCCATTCTTGTCAGCCGCGATTTCGGCCATCGAGCGACCGGTTAGGACGCTGGTCAGTTCGCGCTCGACCAGCGCATCGCCCTCCTGCACATGGTCGTCCTGCAACTTGCGCAGCAGCCAGTTTTCGCGCTTCTCACCGGCCTTGTTCTTCAGCCGAATCAGAAGCCATTCTCCCTTCATCCGCTCACCGTCGAGCGTGAAATGCAGGTGCCCCTTGTCGAGATCCTTCGCGCTCTTGCCCTCGATCGGGGCCCAGGTGCCGCGGTCCCACAGCATCACCGTGCCGCCGCCATATTCTCCCTTGGGGATGGTGCCCTCGAACTCGGCGTAGGACATCGGGTGGTCCTCGGTCCGCACCGCGAGCCGCTTGATCTCGGGATCGGGGCTCGGCCCCTTGGTCACCGCCCAGCTCCTGAGCACCCCGTCGACCTCCAGCCGCAAGTCCCAGTGCAGCCGCGTCGCATCGTGCTTCTGGACGATGAAGAGATCGCCCCCTGCGCTGTTCTCGGTCTCGCCCGAGGGTTCGGGCGTCTTCGCGAAATCGCGCTTGGCGTTGTATTCGGCGAGGGGGTCGCGCTTGGCCATGGACTCAGGCGGATTTCTTGCGGGAGGTCTTCTTCGGAGTAGCCTTCTTCGCTTGGCCCTTCTTCTCGCTGCCGACCGACTTCTTCAGCGCCGCCATCAAGTCGATCACGTTGCCGCCGCTTTCGGCTGGCTCCTCGACATCTTCCACTATCTTCTTGCCGCTCTTCGACTTTGCCTTCTTGTCGATCAACTTCCTGAGCGCGCCGGCATAGCGATCCTCGAACTCGCTCGCGTCGAACGGCGCGGTCTTCTTGTCGATCAGCGTGGTGGCGAGATCGAGCAATTCCTTGTCGGGCTTGTCGTCACCGATATCGTGGAAGAAGGCCTGCCCTTTCTTCACTTCGTCGGCATAGCGCAGGGTCTCAAGCAGCAACCCATTGCCGCAGGGCTTCAATGCGACCAGCTTCTCCTGCCCGCGCACCGACAGCTGGCCGAGCCCGACCTTGCCCGCCTTGCGCAGCGCCTCGCGCAGCACCACGAACGCCTCTTCGGCCAGTTCGTCCTTGGGCGCGACGTAATAAGGCTTCTCGAAATAAAGCGGGTCAATCTCGCACGCCTCGACGAACTGAACCAGTTCGAGCGTCTTCTTGCTCTCGACCTTGACCGCCTCGATCTCGTCCTCGTCGAGCAGCACGTAGTTGCCCTTGGAAAGCTCGTAACCCTTGACGATCTCCTCGCGATCGACCGGGCCGACGCCCTGCACCACCTTCTCGTAGGAAATCCTCTTTCCGCTCGGTTCGTGGATCTGGCGAAAACTGATCTTTGCGCCGGACTTGGTGGCCGAATAGATTTCCACCGGGATCGAAACCAGCGCCAGCCTGATCTGTCCTTGCCAATACGCCCGTGCCACCATTCATCGCCTCCTTCGAACGGCGAGTCAGCGCACGGGAGCCCAAATGGTTTCGGGCGGCTGAACCCGGGCTGGAAGCGGACAGTCCGCCATTTGTCCGAAGAAACCCGCAAGCCGACGTTCTTTTCCAGCGGTTGGCAGGACAGGTTCCGCATATGGTTCGGGTCGACAAGACGACGTTCCCTGCCGATCCTTGCGGCATATTTGCCATTTTCCGCATTCGAATTCAGAATGGCACCCCTTGGGAGGTACAGTCAGGGGGACGGGATGTGACTGACCGCGAGGCCGGACAGGGCGCGCTGGGTGGGCAACCAGTGCCCAATATCAGCATCAGCAGTGCATCGATCGGCTGCAAGACAGCTTACGAGACATGGCGGGAATCGGTCGCCGATGTTTTCAACACGCGGCCCGGCGAGCGCACAAATCTGGGCGAGTTCCCGCTCGAAATGAGTACTTTTCACCCGGGCCCCTTGGTGCTGGGGCGTTTCGCATCAGGGGCGCAGGAATTCGAGCGTAACAATAGGACGATTGCGAGCGGTGGCCTCGATCACTTCCTGTTCCAGCTCTACGAACGCGGTGGGTTCTGCGGGCTGGCCGATGGAGCGGATATACGAGTTTGCGCAGGCGACATCTGCATTCTCGACCTCACACGCACGCTCGATACCAGAGCAACCGATTTCCAGAATGTCACGCTTATCGTGCCAAGATCGCTTCTGGAGAGCTTCATCGACGATGTCGATGCGCTCTCAGGCGTAGTGCTCGCGGGCGACGAGCCGCTGACCCGCATGCTCGCCAGACATATGCGATCACTTCATTGCGAGATGGCACGCATGTCGCAGGACGAGGCAGAGGCTGCCGCGCGCGCTTCGGCAGCGCTGATTGCAGTCGCAGCACAGCGTCATGCCCGTTACGGCTCGACCGGGTCCGAGCCGCTCGTATCGCGCTTTCGGGCGATCGTGGCGCACATCGACGCGAACCTGCATGACGTGGCGCTCACGCCCAGATCGATCTGCGAAGACCTCGGCATGTCCCGTGCGAGCTTGTATCGGATGTTCGCATCGGTCGGAGGGGTGTCTGAATTTATCCGCATCCGAAGGCTCGAAGCGGCAATCAGGCTGCTAGTCTCCTCTGCCAGCATGCATCTGGGCATTGCCGAGATCGCCTTCGGCTGCGGCTTCAAGACGTTGAGCAGCTTCAGCAAGACCTTTCGCAACCATTTCGGGTTGTCGCCAAGCGAGGTCCGCCAGAGCGCTTGCGAGAATGCGCTATCTGACTGCCGCACAGGCGGCATCGTCGGCAAGGCCGATTTTGCTTATTGGCTCAGAACACTCGATTAAGAGCCGCAATGTCCGCCAGTGGACGCAACTTCTCCCGCTTGTCCCTGTGTCTCGCATTGTTTCCCGGCTGTCTCAAACGAGACCCCTTCGCTTGAGAACAAGGTAAATAGAGGCATTCCTCGCGCCGATTGCGGGAGCGGCACATTGTCAGCCTTGCACGAATGCGCTGTGCGACGGCTCTCAACCTCGCAATTCGAAACTTTTTGCTGTGAGGAGGCGGGACGATGGCGAGCACATTGAAATGGGGATTGGCAATCGGAGCATGTCTCCTCGGCGGTGTGGTCGCCCACCAAGGTGTTGCGCAGGCCGCGCAGAACAAACGGCTCAGCGCGACCGAGGCGCGCAGTGCGGTAGCCCAGGCGATCAGGAGCCAGTGTCCGGCCAAGGCGCGGCAAGTTTCCAAGGCCAGTTGCTCGCCCATGGGGTTCGATGGCGATCGCCACAGCTGCCGCTACGAGATGGAAGACCGGTTTGGTTCACAAACGCTGTGGATCGACAATTCAAGCGGCAGTTGGAAGCCGACCAACACCTTCAACATGTGCGATATGCCGCCGCTCGCCATCTCCGCACGGCCTCAAAAGGCGCAACTAAACCAGGCGATCCGCCGCGACTGCGGACGGTCAGCACTATCGGTTTCGACTGCGATATGCAGCCCCAAGGTTAATGCGTTGCGCGAGGACACCTATACCTGTCGGTACTCCATCGGAGGAACGAGCGGACAGCAGAGCAGCGACATCTACCTGCGCCGGGGGCGCTGGAACCTTGCCGAGCGTGGCGAAGTCTGCCCGTCTTTGAGGGTAGCCAGCGACCGCCGCGACTATCGACCAGCGCGTGACTATCCGCCTGCGCGCGGCGACATGCCGGGCCGTTTCGAATTGGCGGTTGCAATGTTCGATGTCTGCCCTGGCACTGCGCGCGATCTTTCCAGTGTCGCGTGCGAAGCGACTGGGGAACCGAGCGAATTCAGTTGCATCTTTCGGACAAAAGACACGCCCGATCCAGACTCGACGATCATTGCACGGGATGGCGAATCCTGGGCGCTGATCGACATACCGAACACCTGTCGGGCGCGATAATGCCGCCACGCGGCACGGCAATGTCGCCGCGTTTTTAGCATGGCGCGCCACACCAACATTGAAAAAGAAGATCGCGAAGCTCCGTAGCGAGCCTCGCCGTGGGGGAAATGAAAATGACGGCATCTTTCCGGGCGCAGCTGATGGCGGGCGCAGCGGTTGCGAGTTCGATGGTGATCGCGACACCGGCTCTGGCCGAATGCGATATCGACGGCGATACAGTCACTTGCGATGCGGATGCCGAATCGGACGAAGTCAATGACGCGCTCGACACGCTACCGGGCCCAGCGGGAGCCCTGGTCATCGCAGACGGTGTGACTATTTCCGCCGTTGGGCCGTACGTCGGGCCGCAGGCGCCGCCCATCGTCGGTGCGTTTACGATCACGAACAGCGGCACGATCGGGAGCGAGGACGATCCCTTGGGGATCTATTTCCAGCCACCCGACGGCACGCCCCAGCCCGAAACCTCTTTCAATGTCTACAATGTCGGCGCGCTGATTGGAGACATCGAAGCCAACGCCGGGACGAGTGCGCTGCTGGAGAATGCAGGCTCGATCATCGGCGATATCGCGATGACGGCCGGTGTTCAGACCGGCGACACCGAAACGCAGATTCTGGAAGAGACCACGATACTGGACGACGGGAGCGTGCAGTCCGACCAATTCACCACCACCACGAGCCGGACTTCGTTCACTCCCGGGATTGCGGAACTGGTCAACGGCGACACCGGCATCATTGAAGGCAATGTCGGACTGAGCGGTTCGGACCAGGTGCTTCTGTCCACCTCGGGCCTGATTGACGGTCCGGCGGTACTCAGTTCCGCCTACCAGGAGCTTTTGCAACAGGACACCACTCTGGCGCGGACCACCCGCACGCCTGAAGGCGGCGAAGGGTATTCCTTCGTCTCCGTCAGTAATGAGACGCGCAGCACGAATATCGGTGGAGATATCACCGCTATCGTCGGTCCAGGCGGTGTGATCACGGGCGGTTTGACCGTCTTCACCAATGCCGGGTCGGCAAATGTCGAGATCAATGGCGACATCGGCACGGCAGACACCCTAGCGGGCCTGACCATCGTGGCGTCCGGCATCGACACGCTCGACAGCTTCGGAACCGATCCCGACGACGGTTCACGATCCGAACGTTCTGAAGAGACCGCCACCGGCGGTACCGCAGATCTGAGCATAGGCTCCGAGGGTCGCATTTCCGGCGATGTAAGCGTCAATGCCCAAGGGGGGATCACCTTCGATGGAAATGGTACGATCGGCGGAGACCTTCAACTGACCAGTATAGCGGCGCCTACAACACGCACCGAAGCGATGGAGTTCAGCGCAAATGCGGTGGATGGCGGCTCGCAAAGCGTCGAGGCACGCACCTCGACATTCGACACGGCTGCGGTCGGCGGGAATATTGACGCGGGCATCGGCTCCGATGCCACTGTCGGAGGCAATGTTGGTGCAACCGGCGCAGGGACCATCGCGCTCGTGCTCGAAGGCAGCGTCCTCGGCGACATTGATCTGCAATCGCAGGCGAATGACCAGACCAACGAGACGATCCGTACAGTCACGACCACTACGAGCGAAATGGCAGGTGAGGACGATCGGGTAGTCGTGCAGACCAGCGAGACAAGCCTGACGCGCAACACCCCGGTCGGCGGCAGCATTGTCGGGCGCTACGACGGAACGATCGGTGCGCCCGAGGGTGACGAGAGCGCACGCGATGTCGCAGTAACCCAGATCGCGGCCGGTGGCAGCAGCGCATCGATCGGTGGAACGATCTACGGCAGCTTCGAAGGCAAGGCTGAGGCAGTCGCGTCCATCATCTTGGAAGCAAGCGACATCATTGAAGCGGCCGGCGGTGGCATGCTCGCGACCCGGCAGGAAGAAACCCAAAAAGCCACCAACATCACTCATCAACAGGCGGATTCCGCGGTTCTCCTCACCGGGTCCGTGCTGCCTAATGGCCAAGGCGACGGGAATGTCGAGGTGATCGCTGCGATGGGCGATGCGTCCCTGCAGGTGCAAGGCGGCATGGTCGAAGGCGATGTTGCGGTCGCAGGGGGCACGGGGAGAAACGGCAGCGAAAGCGAATCAAGGTTCGAAGTTTTCGAGGCAGAGGACCCCACAGAAGAGCCGCCTGCCCTCTTCCGCACCGAGACCATCGCCGAAAGCAGCTTCGCTGCCGGGGGCACCGCCAGCCTGATGCTGGAAGGCGGTTCGATCGAGGGCAATGCCTACGTCCTCGGGGTCGGAAATGGTGAAGGTTCGATCGGCGCAAACGTCTCAATCGATGCGCAAAGCCGCATCGGCGGCACACTATTCATCGCGAACGCCGAAGATCAGGACGAGGGCTTTGTCACGTTCGAACAGGCGAGCGATACGCGCATGCGCGACGAAGGTGGTCTGGTTTCCAGGACAGTGACGGAACTGGAGGAATACACGCCATCGGAGTTTGCTAGCGATATCGTCGCGGACGTGCAGGGCGGCGTCGGCGGCATTCTGGCGCGCGCCATCCTGGGCGATGTCACGGTTAGGTTGGGCGGCACGAGCGACGGAGACATCACCCTCGCATCCGGCGCGCTGGTAACCGGCAGGCTCGAAACTACCACCTATTCGGGAGACGATCCGGAAAGCCTTGAGGCCGAGACAGTCCTGACCCAGGATAAACACGAGATTTCCAGTGTTTATGGCGGCACTGCCTCGCTCACGATTGCGGCAGCTGTGGATGGCGGCGCAACAATCGAGACCGGGAACATCCGCATTGCCGGCGCGAATAACTCTGTGCTCACGGTCGAATCGGGGGCCATCGTGTTGCCGATGGGCGGTGTGATCGCAATTGGCGAAACCCTGCCCGAAATGGACGATACCGACGGCGAAAGCGATCCAAGTCACAGCGGCATTGTAAGCGGCAGTGACAGCGAGACCGAGGGCTCGCAAAGCAGCTCGACCAGTGGCGATCCGGAGGAGGGCGAGGAAACCGTCAGCACGCAGGAAAGCGTGACCCGGACGATCGAGCAATCGAGCGGTTCGAGCATCGCGACCAGCGGCAACTTCTCAGATTTCAGCAACACCACCACAGTTACCGCGGAAACCTATCGCGACGGTAAAGTGGTGACCTCGCGGACCGATCTGACCCAGACGCGCAACACCAACTTCGCAGTGTTCTCCAATAGCGGCACCGTGGGCAGCACGACCGCTCCCGTCACCATCCGCGTATCCGGCGTTGGCACCGGAGAAAATGCCGTGCTCGACACCGCCATGATCGCCAATAGCGGAGCAATCTACGGCGATATCACGGTGAACGCGATCGGATCCCAGGGTTCGGTCAGCTCCATGTCGGACAATAGCGATCCGGAAAACTCGCAAACGTCGTTCTCGATCACGCGCGAAGCACTGGCGAGCGGTGCGGCGATCGAAAATTCGGGGCTTATCGCAGGGACCGTCGCCCTGCAGGCAGGTTCTGGTACGTTCGCGAATACCGGGATCGTGCGCGGCAATATCGATCTGGGGGCCGCCTTCCCCAACCTGATTACCCTGAGCCTCGATCAGGAAGCGCTCGACGCGCTGGCCGAGGCGGATGAAGATGCGCCCCCACCGACGATCGAGCAGATTCGTGCACTGATCACGACCGAGTTGGACCCATCACTGCTGGAACAGACCTATCGGTTTCAACAGAATGGGCTGGCTACGGGTACGATCAGCATTGGCGAGATCGCAAAGCTTGGTTTTGCAGGCTTCCTGCCCGACGGCACGCGCACCTCGCAGATCAACGCAAATATTCTGCTAGGTGAGAACTCCGTCACCCTCGGCAGCATTGCGGGCGAAACCGCTGCAGCTACCGGCGATGGCGCGCCCGAGCGCCTGACCTCGACTACGGTTTCGCTGACAGGCAGTGGATTTCTGGGGGCTGGCAACGACGACATGCCTGCTGCTGCGATCGGGGGCAACTATCTGCTCACCCCCGATTTCGCGGCTTTCGTGGCGCTCGACCCCACCCTGCTCGACGATCCTGAGTCGCTGGAATCGGGTACACGCGTGACCGGCGTCGATACTATTGAGAAGACCGGAACGGGTACCTTCACCATTGTCGCGGCGCCCTCGGCTCAGGGCAGCTTCGCATTCGACATCGGCGCGCTCGATATCCTGGAAGGCGACATCCAGCTGGGCGTCGTCGGCGATGATGCCTTTGCGATGCGCGGCGACGTGACGAATAATGGCGGACTGTGGCTAGGCCGGGCAATCGGCGATGTGGAAGGCCTGACCGGGATCGAGGGCATTACCTTCGATTTGACCGGCAGCTATCAGCAGGGCGACGAGGGGCGGCTCTACGTGCCTATCAACGCTTCGATCGCGACCACACCCGGCAGCACATCGGCATTCTTAAATGTTACCGGCGATGCGAACCTTGCCGGAGAGATTGCGCTCGCGAACCAGATCGGCGTGTATTTCGGGGGCGAGCGGGTCGATTTCCTCACCGTTGGCGGAACTTTCACGGCGACCGATCTCGGGGTGACTCCGCTCAACAATTCGCCCTTCCTCGAATATAGTCTGTCGACCACGCAGCAAAGTGACGGCACGCTCGTAGGCATCGAGGTGCTACGCACGCCTTATGCCAGCGCCGCGACCAATGCGAACGAAGTGGCAGTGGCGAACGCGTTTCAGGACGCGCTGGGTTCGCTCCAGTCCGCCACCGACATTGCCGAGGGCAGCATGCTAGCGGCGCTGCGTGACAGCGTAATCGCATTGGATTTTGGCGGCCAGGACATCTCCGAACAGTTCGGCGCAGTTGGCACTGCCGCATCCTATGGCTCTATCCTGAGCCTGTCCGCGCTCGACGGATTCAGCCCGCTGGGCTCGGCCGGTCTCGGCATGGGCTCGGGCGCTTCCCCGGTCGCGCAGCGCGATGCCGGTAACGATGCGCGCTTCACATCGATGCGGTATACCTATCCGGTCGACCAATCGGGTGCTGCGCTATCGGCGCTCAGCGGTGGTGGCGATGGCGGAACACGTCTGTCTGCCTGGGCGATGCCGAGCTTCGGGACGCAGACCCGCGACGCCAATTTCGCCCTAGGCACATCACGGGTGGAAAGCGACCATTCCGGGATCATCGGCGGGTTCGAGCTGGCCACCGAGGGCGGCGATCGGTTCGGGCTGGGAATAGGATATGACGATATGGACGCCTCGGCCACCGGCTTCGCCGCCGAGGCCGATAGCTTCCTCTTGGGCGCCTATCTTTCGCAACGCCTCGGCCCGGTGATCGCTTCGGCACAGGTGGCCTATGCGTGGACCGATTGGGATGTGAATCGGGGCGCTAGCAATGCAATCTATTCCAGCAACGAACTGCGATCGTATGGCGACATCGCCTATAACCTGTCGGCCGGGAAGGCCACATTCCAACCCTACGCCGCCTTCACCTGGCGGGTAATCGATGTGGATGGCTTTATCGAAACGGGCGGCGCGACGCCGCTGGCGGTCGCTGCACAGGAGGACTCGGTATTCTCGCCCGAGCTCGGCCTGAGGTTCGAATATGAGGGCGCTCGCATGCGCCCCTTCGCCTCGGCCAGCTATGTCTTCCAGGGCGACATCGACACACAGGCCACCGCAAGCTTCGTCGCGCTTCCCGGTGCCACATTCGCGCTGCAAGGCACACAGCCACTGGATTATGCGCGGCTGACCGGCGGGCTGGCGATCGATCTGGGCTTCGGCGATCTGGTCCTGCGCGGCGATGCCCTGCTGGGCGAGGAACGCGAGGCAACCGAGTTCGCCGGGGCCCTGCGCATTCCGTTCTGATCGGCAGCCCTTATGCCCGGGTGTGCTAAACGAACACCCAGGGCGAAAGGATGGCCGACACGACGAAGTGCGCAACGATCACTGCAAGCAGGCCGATAGCCCACCTGCGTGACTTGACGAAGGGCATGGCCAGCAGGGTGAGTGTGCCCATCGTGTCGGTCCAGTCCACCACCTCGACAATCCAGTCAGCGGCTTCCACCTTCTGCACAGTGGAGAAGGCGCCGCGCGAAATTTCGACCAGGATCGCGATCGCAATCACGCCGAACCAGATAAAGCGGCGGTGGGCCATGTAGTAATCGTCGAAGTCGGGCCAGGCCTCTGGCTCATCCGGCCAGAGGGCGGAACTGATAAGATAGTACCAGCCGATCACAGAGAGGACGCAAACAAGGTTCAGGAAATTGAGCGGTACGTTACCCTGCATCTCGTACATGAATAGCCAGAAGGTGGCCTGGTGAAACAGCACGACTGTGGCGGATAACGGGACAAGCCAACCGATCCGCACCTTCAGCGGTGATCCACCGTCGCTCGTGTCGCTCGGTGCCAGGCGACCGTGACGAATGCGACTGCGCAGCTTGTAGGCGCGGGCATAGCCGGCCAGCACCTCCGCCATCGTCAGGCCCAAGAGCAGCGTAAACAGCTCGAAGGTAATATCGAATTCGCTCATCCTCATCCCCTGTGGGGATGAAGGCTAGCGTGTGTACGAAACGTCAGTCCAGTCCACTACTGAACCAAGGGTAGCTTTAGGGGGATCTTGTCGAAGAGCCGAACAATCGAGGTGCGGCGCAGAGCTGAAGGCCCACCAACTTCTGGGCTGACTTCATTGACCATGCGATCAACCAGCACAACCCGGTCGAAACTCGCATGCCAACCGCACTGACAACCCGGCTAAACGATAGACAAATTGTCCCAGCTCGACTCCCGACTTCGCCCAACGGATCGAGCACAACTACCGCAGATCATTGTAAAATGTGGTAGCGGAGGAGGGAAATATAGGGAGCGTATAACATGCTGATTTACCTAATCAACTTTTTGAATCACCTTGCAAATACCCCCATCAATACCCCCAGAATCGGACAGATGAGATAAAGCGCCTTTGGCAAACGATGACATGTAATTCGTAGTGACAGGTGAAAGGAGCGTCGGCCGTTTTCGGGCCGATCAGAAGGCGAAACGCCAGGTCATGAACCATCCGCCCGATCGTACAGCGAGGACATGTCATGGTCTGGCATGGACGGCATATTGTGGCCCGCATGCGGATCGGGTGTGTCGCTAGGCTTCGCATTCATCGGCGGGGGAGTGGCCGCAGGTGACGGCGCTACTACCGGAGTGCTCGCCGGTCGGTCTGGTTGCCTACCGGCAGTCACAGCTTCATCCGACCGGTTCGTGTTGGCCTCTCCAGCGGGAGAGGCAGCGTTGTCTCTTTCGCCTTCGCCAGGACCTGTGCTCTCGGTCGGCGGGGCCGTATACAGTGGCAAGGCTTCAGCTTCTGATGAAGTGTCCTGCGTCTGATCACATGCAGCGAGCCCTAGCCCCAGTGCCGCCGCAGCAAGGGGGGCAACAAACCCGTTCCGATTCGATCTGCGCATCATTCTATCCTTCAAAGCCAGGAGATACCAAGATGATTGGCACCGTGCGCAAGCTCGCCGCCCAGAAATCCCTGCACCAGCACTAGAGCGGCCATGGCAAAGATTGCGGCGCGAAGCGCGGTCCGGCTCGCGGAAGCACGGCTCGCCAGATAGGCCATCGCCAGACCGAGGACCGCGATCAGCATCCCGTTCCATCGATGGACCTGCATGACGGCATCGCCGCCGAACCAAAGGCCGGTGTGGATCCATCCGAACAGGACTGCGACGACTGCGCCGATTGCTCCGCCGTGGACGAGTACGCGCACCGCGCTCTCAAGCCCTGCATCTTTCCGGCGCATGACGAACAACTCGGTGGCAGCAGCCATGAGAAACAGGGCGATCGGGAAGTGGATGGTCGCCGGATGCAGTTTTTTCAGGGCGGCGATGACGCCGGAATCGCCCTCATCAGCATGGCCACCAGCCTCGTCATGGCCTCCACTTGCTTCGTCGTGCGCGGCTGAGGGCTCGCCGACCGCTCCGCCGTCGCCCATCTGCGCCATGGCCGCCTGGTCATGCGCATCGCCATTCGCGGCGGCAGGCGCGGCGCTCGTCTCTTCGCCATGCTTTTCGTCGCCATGAGCCTGAACTGGTCCGACGAAGAGCAAGCTGGCAGCTACAATAGCCATGAATTGCATTCGTTTCATTCTCTACGGGTTCCGGTCTTGGCGATGGTCGTGCGACCTATTGTGTCTGTAATGCTCTGCGAACCCTCATCTCTTGCCGTGATGGAGCGCGGTGATCCTCGGCGCGTGAGGGTCCAAATTTAACTCATGAGGGGGTTGGGTCTCTTGCCAATATCAGAGCCTTGTTAAGAGGGCGGCCAGCTTTAAGCACGAGCAAGAGCCCGGCTACCATCTCCTAACCGTCTTGCGCCATGTTCTGGTGAGCCGCCATCTGCTTCATCATATCGTGCATCATCATCATGCGCTGGTGACAGGCCGCCATCATATCGGCGTTGTCCCCCTGCATCATGCCCGCCATGTGTTCCTGCATCGCTGTGCGGTGCTCGGCCATCAGCCTTTGGCGTTCGGCAGGATCGCTCGCCGCGTGGGCCTGCTGCATCAGCGCGCGCATTTCAGCCATCTTCTCGCGATGGGCAGCCATAGCGTCGGAATCCTGCATCGTGTGGCCAGCGTGATCCTGCTGCTGTGCCACAGCCTGAGCTCCGTGCTCATGCTGTTCCTGGGCCGTCGCCGGAGTGGCTGTCAGGCCAGTGGCGAGAATGAGAGCTAGAGCTGTCCGTTTCACAATCGATTTCCTTTCGTCGGTCATGCGATGGGTGCTGTGCGCATTCATTCTCTTTACGCAGCCAACATCTGTTCCCCTCAAACAATTTCCGCGCCCACCGGAGACGGCTGAGCCGATGGCACAGCCGGTTGCAGGAATGGTGTTTTTCGGTCACCCTTTTTGACCGAAGCCGGTCGAGATGAATGGGACAGATCATGGTGACAACAGAGCCGTCGGAGAAGCAGTCGTGAGCACGGTCAATGAGGACGGCAGCTGGGACATTCCGGAGCCCGATCATGCCGAGCTGGTGCAAATGCGCATTCGCCTCATAACTCTCGAGAACATAGTTCTCGGCCTTTTGTCCGGGGCCAGCGATGAACAGATCGACCAGATCAGAAAGCGTGCGGACATGATCGAACCACGCCCCGAGGCGAGCCGGCATCCGCTTACCGAACTGGCAGCAGGTGACATGCGTAAGTTTCTCGAACGCGCTGCTCGCATGGCCGAGGCGGAGGGCCGCGAAAACCATGACTGATCCAGGCTTTGGGGCAGCAAAGGCGCTATGCAGGACGTGGAAATCCGGCCCGCCGCTATTTCCTTGCGCACATCATTCCGGCGTATCCGCAGCATGACTAGAACTCATTGGCTCATCTTTGTTTGCGGGAGCCTGATCGCGTTCGTCTGGGAGATTTTCCAGATGCCGTTTTTCAAGCCGGGAAATCTCGAGCCTTATGAGCAGACCATTCGCTGCGGCATTGCAAGCCTAGGCGATGGCGTGATCCTGCTAACAGCTTATAGCCTTGCTGCATTGCGCGGCGGGCGCGCGTGGCTCTGGCAAGCCGCCAAAATGCCCTATGCGATCTATTTCGGCTTCGGGCTTGTCGTCGCCATCGCCGTCGAAATGATCGCCACATCGCTTCCGGCAGAAAGCTTCGTGAGCTGGCGCTACAGCGAGTTGATGCCGCACGAGCCAGTGACGGGGTTGGCGCTGATCCCGATCGCGATGTGGACGATCGTGCCTGCGCTCACGATCCTTCTGGTCCGCTTTGCCCGAGCCGAACCTGATTAAACTGGGAGCGGCTTCAGGGTGCGTTCGGCACATGTTTCGCCCGCCGCCTGATTCTGGGAAACCGGTTCGCAAGCAGGACAAAGCCCGAAACCGCGATAATCGTCCCGCCGATCCCGAACAATAGCAGCCACCAGCTGTTGATGCGGTCGCGCTGCGTCCAGTCCATGATATGCAGCCCCCAGACAAAATCGAACAGGCGCCAGGTGTCGCTGCGGGCAGCGAGCACCGAGCCACTCGATGCATCGATGTAGACGCGGGTATTGTCCTCATCGCCGTAGGTGATCTGCCACGCCGGAAACGGACCCCGGAATTCGGTCCCGACAGCATCTTCGATGAGGCGCGTGGTCGCTATGGTGGTTGGTGGCCCGGTCCAGGCATAGCGAGCGATGGCCTGTGCGCTTGCAGCGGGAAGAGGCGAAAGGAGAATGCCGCTGTCCGGGTCGCGGAGCGTGACGCTTCCATCGTCCCGGCGGACCTCGGTTACGGCCCTGCCGCCGACCGCGCGCGTCGCAAGGGAAACCACCCCCTCGCTGCTATCGAGCCAATGGGGCATGACAGCATCAGCGGGCAGGACCTCCGGCGCGCGCGAAACGACATGTTCGGACCGAACCTCTTCGATGTCGAGAAACGACATCAGCGCCCCGGTGATCATCCACAGGAGCACTTGGACGCCGACAAAGATCGCCAGCCATTTGTGAAGCTTGCTGCCCAGCACATGAAGACGCAGCTTGAAAGAGCGTGTCGCCAATCGGTGTTCCCCCGATCAGATCAGTTGTTACGCGGTGCGCGTGACGATGAATGGTACTGAACGATCTTCCAGCCATCTGCATCATGGGCGAGGACCGAGGTCGCAACCCCTTCGCGGTCGATTACGCGACCGTCGGCCAGTTCGATCCGATAGGTGTACGTTTCGCGGCCATACGCCATATGTCCCATCCGGGTGACTGCGAGCGTCGGTTCGCCGAAGGTGAAGCTGGTTATTGCATCGAGTTCCGGTCCCAGGTGATGCTCCATGTAATGCGTGAAGCTGCCTTCCGCCTTGCCGTTTTCGTAAATGAAGGATTCCTGGGCAAACAGCGCAGCCATGGCCTCTGCATCGCGCGACGTCAGGGCATCGCGATATGATGTCAGAATTGCTTCTGCCCCAGCAACGTCATCGTTCATCGCAGCCATATGCTCGGCATGGTTCATGCCCTGCTCCGTATGATCCATCGGCGTTGATACCGAATGTTCCGAATGCGCCGAATGGTCCATGGATTGTGCCAGGGCGGGAGTGCCCCCTGCAGCCAAGGCCAGGGCGACCGCGCTTAGAGATAGTCTCGTTCTCATTGTATATTTCCTTCACTTAAAACCAGAATCGCAAGCCCACGACGTAATTCATCACGCTGGGGTCTTCCCCTGCGGCGCGGGCAAAATCGGCGCCCTCACCGATCCGCCACTCCTGGGAGACGCCGACATAGGGCGCGAATTCGCGTGCGAACTCGTAGCGAAGACGCAGACCTGCCTCGATCCGGTCGAGGCCAGCGCCAATGCCGAGTTCGGGAATATCCTGAGCCGA
>NZ_CAXQBM010000013.1:0-11128 GCF_964222115.1 Alteriqipengyuania sp. | reverse complement strand
CGCTGGTGCTCGATCTGGAGCGCGAATATCGCGCGGCGCAGGCCGATCCCGCGTTCGATGCGCAGTTTCAGGACTTGCTCGAACACTATGTCGGGCGGCCCAGCCCGCTCTATTTCGCGGAGCGGCTGACCGAAGCGCTCGGCGGAGCGCAGGTCTGGTTCAAGCGCTACGAATTGAATCACACCGGCGCGCACAAGATCAACAATTGCATCGGGCAGATCCTGCTCGCGATCCGCATGGGCAAGACGCGCATCATTGCAGAGACCGGCGCGGGCCAGCACGGCGTCGCCACCGCCACGGTATGCGCGCGCTTCGGCCTGCCTTGCGTCGTGTACATGGGCGCCGAGGATGTGCGGCGGCAATCGCCCAACGTCTTCCGTATGAAGCTGCTCGGCGCGGAGATCGTGCCCGTCACCAGCGGGCGCGGCACGCTGAAAGATGCGATGAACGAGGCGCTGCGTGACTGGGTCGCGAACGTGGACGACACGTTCTACATCATCGGCACCGCCGCTGGCCCGCACCCCTACCCCGCGATGGTCCGCGACTTCCAGAGCGTGATCGGCACCGAAGCACGCGCGCAGATGCACAAGCGCGCGGGCCGCCTGCCCGACCTGCTGGTCGCGTGCATCGGCGGCGGCTCGAACGCGCTCGGCCTGTTCCACCCCTTCCTGGATGATGCGGACGTAAAGATGCTCGGCGTCGAAGCGGCGGGGCTCGGCCTCGATGGAGACCAGCACGCCGCCAGCCTCACCGGCGGCGCGCCCGGCATCCTCCACGGCAACAAGACCTTCCTGCTGCAGGACGAGGACGGCCAGATGGTGGAAGGGCACTCCATTAGCGCGGGCCTAGACTACCCCGGCATCGGCCCCGAGCATGCGTGGCTGAAGGATACGGGCCGCGTCGAATATACCGCCGTGACCGACGACGAGGCGCTCGACGCCTTCCAGCTGCTGTGCCGGACCGAGGGAATCATCCCCGCGCTGGAGCCTTCGCACGCCATCGCAGCGGTGGCGAAACGCGCGAAGGAGATGGACAAGGACGCGATCATCCTCGCCAACCTGTGCGGGCGCGGGGACAAGGATATCTTCACGGTCGCCGAGAAGCTGGGGGTGGCGATTTGACTATTTCCTTGCAAAAAGCGGTGCGAGCGTTCGTCTTGTTTATCGCCCTTTGGCTTTCTGCGCAGGCTGCGATCTTATGGCTTGCAGGCGAGCCAGGCCTTCCGATGATTATCGATGGTGGCTGGATCGACATCACGCTCAGCGGATTAGTTTTGGCTATAGTAACATCATTCGGTGTTTGGCTCTATTGGGCATCGAAATGACTTGGCGTGCCGTGGGATTGTCCCGAAAGCCCTCTCCCCGCTCGGGGAGAGGGTTGGGAGAGGGCCTTGCGCGACGCAAAACTGACACGCCGCGCCCGCGAGATGCGCAAGGCCCTGACCGAGCCTGAGACGCGGTTATGGCTCGAACTGCGCGCAGGGCGCTTCCACGGCATCAAGTTCCGGCGGCAGAAGGTCATCGGGCAATACATCGCGGATTTTGCATCAAACGACCCGAGGCTCGTCATCGAACTGGATGGCGATACGCATGCGAATAGCGCAGGGTACGATGCGCAGCGCACCCGAAGTCTGGAAGCGCAAGGCTACCGCGTGGTTCGTCTCAGCAATGCGGAGGTGATCGAAAACATAGACGGCGTTCTGCAACGGCTGGGCGAGATCGTGGAGGCGCTGCGCCATGCCCCTCCCCCAACCCCCTCCCCTGAAGGTGAGGGGGCCTGACGGTGCGTGATCAGACCGTCACCCCGGACTTGATCCGGGACCCCGCGTTCTTCAGCGTGACAGGGTGGCGATGACCGCCGCCGAACCGGGAATAACAATATGACCTTCTCACCCATCCGCACCCTCGTGTTCTTCATGATCGGCCTGCCGATCGGGTTCATCCTTTCCGCGCTCGGGTTCGTGGCGACCGGGCAGGAAATCGCCGCTCCGGCGCTGGTCCCGTGGGCGGCGGGCATCGCGGCAGTTATTGGTATCGGGGCCGGTTTATGGAAGCCTGCTGGATAACCCATCGACGTGATCTCCAGAGCGCGCACGGGTCACAGCATTGGAGCGGCTACACGAGGATGGTATTCAGCTTCCATGAGCACGAGCTTTAGACAGAAGCTGCTGAACCTGCTTTGCAGCGCACTTCTGGTCTGTCTGGTGACGGCTTTGTGTGCGGCGGCCACTTGGTTTTTCGCTCTCCCTCAGCACAACAATGACTACGGCTCAGCTGGGGCCCTGGGCGAGAGCCTGATGATCTACGTCCTGCTGATGTCCTTAGTGCTGTTCTGGCATTTCTGGGACTTGATCGGCCCGTGTCCGCGGTCAGTTCGCATGATGGAGTGCCTTTTTCGCTATCCCGCGTTCGTTGCGATCCTGGCGGCTCTCGGTTCATTCTGGATCCTCGTGGGCACTGGCTTGTTCACCCGGGATTCTTGTGACGAACCTGGCGGCGCTCTCTATCATGAGTGCTACTTATCGGTGTCATCGTGGGTCTTGACGCCGATCTACGTTCTGATGGCAGGGCTCGTGGCGCTTTGCGTTATCAAGGCAGCTTTCGTCGCTGGCTCCTTGATCCATAGAGATGCCATCGCCCGCTATGCACCCAAGCAAGAGACTGGAGCGAACTGAGGGGCCTGTCCTACACCCCCTCCTCGCTGGCATAATCGCCGGATGAGCCGCTCAGCACCCTTCCCGTCCCTGCCGTTCTTTGCCATGCGCATCGCGAGCCTGTTTTTTGGCACCAAGACACTGTGTCAGGTGTGTCAGCGTTCAGCCCCGAAGGACCCAAGGTGAACACCGCGAACCGAATCGCTTCAGCTTTCGCCAAATCGCACCCCGCGCTCGTGTGCTTCGTCACCGCGGGCGATGGCGATACCGCTGCCAATCTCGATGCGCTGGTCGAAGGCGGGGCGGACGTGATCGAGCTGGGCATGCCCTTCACCGATCCGATGGCGGACGGGCCCGCGATCCAGGCGGCGAACATCCGCGCGCTGAAGGCGGGCACCACAACGCAAGACGTGCTGATGATCGCCAACGAGTTTCGCGACCGGCATCCGCAAGTTCCGCTGGTGCTGATGGGTTACGCCAACCCGATGGTGCGGCGCGGGCCGGAATGGTTCGCGAAGGAAGTCGCGGGCGCGGGCGTCGACGGCGTGATCTGCGTCGACATCCCGCCCGAAGAGGACTCCGCGCTTGGCCCGACGCTGCGCGAACAGGGCATCGCGCCGATCCGGCTGGCGACGCCGACCACTGACGATTTCCGCCTGCCGACCGTCATCGAAGGGTCCGAAGGCTTCCTCTACTACGTCTCTGTCGCAGGGATCACCGGCAAACAGAGCGCGGCGCAGGACAGTATCGAAGCGGCGGTGAAGCGCCTGAAGGCTGCGACAAGCCTGCCCGTGGCGGTCGGCTTTGGCGTGCGCACGCCCGAACAGGCGGGTGCCATCGCGCGGGTGGCCGATGGCGTCGTGGTCGGCTCCGCCCTGGTCGAACTGGTGGGCGAACACGGTGCGGACGCGCCCGACCGCTTGCGCGATCTCACCGCAAGGCTTGCCAAGGCCGTGCATGAGGCCGAAAGAGCAGCCGCATGAGCTGGTTCAACCGTGTCCGCAATTCGCTGCCCTTCGTCGCCAAGCGCTCCACCGACGAAACGCTGTGGATCAAGTGCAAGAATTGCGGGGAGATGATCTTCGCGAGCGATTATGCGGAAAATCTGCATGTCTGCCCGCGTTGCGATCACCACGGACGGATCGGTGCCGACACGCGGATCGCGATGCTGATGGACGATGGCTACTCCATCCTGCCGCAGCCCGAGGTGAAGGAAGACCCGCTCAGGTTCCGCGACTCCAAGCGCTCTACCGACCGGCTGAAGCAGGCGCGCGCGGCCAATCCGCACCATGATGCATTCACCGTAGCGAGCGGCGCAATCGACCACCAGCCCGCTGTGCTGGGCGTGCAGGATTTCCACTTCATGGGCGGGTCGATGGGCATGGCGGTGGGCCAGGCGTTCTGCGACGGGGCCGAGGAGGCACTGCGGCGGCGCTGCGGCTATATCGTCGCCACGGCAGCGGGCGGCGCACGCATGCAGGAAGGCATCCTCAGCCTGATGCAGATGCCCAAGGCGACCGTGATGGTTCGCAAGCTGAAGCAGGAAGGCCTGCCCTACATCGTGCTGCTGACCGACCCGACGACCGGTGGCGTCACCGCCAGCTACGCGATGCTCGGCGATGTCCACGTGGCAGAGCCGGGCGCGCTGATCGGCTTTGCAGGCCAGCGCGTGATCCAGGAGACGATCCGCGAGCAGCTGCCCGAAGGCTTCCAGCGCGCCGAATACCTGCACGAGCATGGCATGGTGGATCGCGTGGTGCGGCGGCACGACCTCAAGGCAGAGCTCGCGCTGATGCTGCGCTACATGCGCGGCAAGGCTGCGGCGTGAACCAACAACCTCCCCTCCAAGGGAGGGGATCGAGGGGTGGGGAGGTAGGAGACCGATGAAGGCGAAGCGCGACCGGAGACTTGCGGCTGCCCTGCTGCTGTTCGTGCTCTCAGCGGTCGCGGGTGTGTGGCAGTCCGCCATCACCAAAATAGTATGACAGCCGCCGTAATGCGCGATTGGAACCATTTCGCCGATATGTTCGGGGTCGAGTCACCCTACCAACCGAACAGGTCCTGCTTTGGTTATTGTGCAGCCGATCTTCCCTTCCTTGCCGGATGGCTTGGGATTGGTGGCTTCTTGATTGGAATGAGTCTGGTCGCATGGGCGTGGTGGACGCCGCGAGATTGAAAGACTTCGCCCGCTCCGATAATCCTGCGGTGCAGGCCCAGCTCGACCGGCTGGGCGCTCTCTCGGTGCCCGATGGTCGGCTTGGGCTGGAGACGATCCGCGAAATGCTGGCGCGGCTGGGCGACCCGCAGGACCGGTTGCCTCCGACCTTCCATGTCGCGGGGACCAACGGCAAGGGTTCGACCTGCGCCTTCCTGCGCGCCATGCTGGAGGCGGATGGCAAGCGGGTCCATGTCGCGACCAGCCCGCATCTCGTGCGCTACAACGAGCGGATCAGGCTTGCGGGCGATCTGATCGAGGACTTCGCACTGGCTGCGCTGCTGGAAGAGGTGCTCGATGTGGGCGAGGACTTGGGACCGAGCTTCTTCGAAGTCACCATCGCGGCGAGCTTCCTCGCGTTCGCGCGCATCCCGGCGGATGCCTGCGTGGTCGAAGTCGGTCTCGGCGGGCGCTTCGATGCAACCAACGTGCTGCCGCCGCATGTGCTCGCCGCATGCGGAATCGCGGCGCTTGGCTTGGACCATGAGCGGTTCCTGCTCGCGCCCGAGGATGGCGTGCCCACCGATCCGATGGCCCGCATCGCATTCGAGAAGGCAGGGATCGCCAAGCCGGGCGTGCCGCTGGTGACGCTGGGGGATCGCTATCCTGCTGAGGCACAGGCAGCGATCCAGACAGTTGCAAAAGCAGTCGGTGCGCCGCTGTATGAGGAATTCCTCGATTTCTACACCTATGACGGAAACGCCGTTTTCATGCCCAGCTACGAGCGAGAAATACCTCTGGGTTACGGGCTGGGGGGCGCGCACCAGTCGCTTAACCTGGGCCTCGCGATCACGATGTTGCGGCAGCAAGATAAGGTTTGCGTATCAGAAGCGGCGATGATTGCGGGTGCGCAAAACACCTCATGGCCTGCCCGCCTCCAACGTCTCTGCGACGGCCCCCTGACTGCATTGGCCGGTCAAAACATATGGCTCGATGGCGGACATAACCCGAGCGCTGGCGAAGCACTCTCTCAGCACTTCGCGGATCAGCCGCTCCACCTCGTCCTCGGCATGCTGGCGAACAAGGACCCGGCGGCCATCACCGCCTCGCTCGGGGACCGCGTCCGCAGCCTTACCGTGGTGCCTGTGCCGGGGCACGAGAGCCATCCGGCGCAAGCCTTCGGCCCCGATGCGCGCGCCGCTGCCAATCTGGAAGAGGCGCTGCTAGGCCTCCCTTCGGACGATTACCCGGTCCTCATCGCGGGGTCGCTCTACCTCGCGGGCGAGGCCCTTCGGCTCAACGACGAAGTACCGGACTGACTATTCGGCAGCAACCGCATCGGGATCGGGCGGCGGAGCGTTCTGCGCCTGCCCGCTGCGCGACTGGCGCACCCACTCGACGATGCACAGCACCACCGCGAACATGCCGATCAGCGTGGTCAGGATGAAGACGTGGAAATAGCCCTGCTCCTCGATCATCTGACCCAGCGCGCCGCGCCCCAGCGTACCGACCAACAGCGTGAGCGAAGAGAGCAGCGCATATTGTACCGCGCTGTAGCCCTTGGCCACGATGCTGGAGAGGTCGGCGACAAAGGCCGCGCCGGCGATGCCGACCGCGATGTTCTCGCCCGCGATCGCCATCATCAGCGTTGCCAGCCGATCGTCCCCGCCCATCGCAGAGACCAGCCGCGTGAAGCCCACAGTGTCGCTGAAGGCCTGCACACGCGTGCCGCCAATCGCGAGATCCGCATAAAGCAGGTTGGTAATCGCAGCGAGGAACGCGCCCAGTGTCAGGGTCAACATGCGTCCGATCACGCTGAGCATATAGCCGCCCACTGCCAGCCCCAACACCAACGCACCGACACCGAAGAACTTGGAGGCAACCGCCACCTCGTCCTTCGTGTATTCCAGCTCACCCAGGTAGAACGGGTAGGCAAAACTGCCCCAGATCGCGTCGGTAATACGATAGGTCAGCACCAGCGCCAGCACGATGATGATCGCCCAGCCCAGCCGCCCGACCAGATCGGTCAGCGGCAGGATCAGCGCGCGATAGAGGTGGTCCATAATCCGGTCGCCAGTGCTGGTCGCCGCATAGGGCGACAGGGACTTGCCGGTCTGCGTGGTCGGCTCGGACCCGTCGAACGTGGCCGGGATAACGTGCTGGCCGCCGCGCTGCACGCGTACCAGCCACGCCGCGATCAGCGCGGGGATCACCACCGTCGCGACCACGATCAGCGGGCCCATGGTGCTGATGAAGGCCACCGAGTCCGGCCGCGCCTCCGGGTTGCTGGTGAGCGAGCGGACCATGAAGACGCCCACGGTGATCAGCGCCCAGCCCCACAGGACACCGACTGCGCCCAGCGCGTAAGCGCGCACGCGCGGCACGATCTGCCCCGTCACGCGCAGGCCATGCGGATCGGTGCGATCCTCGTCATCGCGCGTCAGGGTCGCGCCGACCTCGGCATCGGGTGCCCAGAGCCCGGCGATGCCGACCACCAGCATGATCGCGCCCATCGAGAGGTAGACGGTCGGCCAGTCGGTCCGCTCTGCCATGAACAGCGCCAGCGCGCCGCCGACCAGCGCGGCCACGCGATAGCCCATCTGGTATACGGTAGAGAGGATATCGATCGTTGCGATCTCGTCCGCCACGTCGACACGCCAGGCATCGATCACCACATCCTGCGTCGCGCTGGCAAAGGCGGCGAGCCCCGCCAGAAGGCTGAAAATGCCGATCGTCTCGTTCGAGGGCGCGATGAAGCTGAGCGAGACCAGCGCTGCCCCGATCACGACCTGCGCGGTGACGATCCACTGCTTGCGCTTGCCGAGCTTGCGCAGGCCCGGGATATCAACCCGGTCCAGCGCCGGTGACCACAGGAACTTGAACGCGTAGGCGAGGCCGATCAGCGAAAAGACGCCCATTGTTTCGAGGTCGATCTCGCCACTATCCGAAAGCCACGCATAAAGCGTACCCAACACCAGCGCGTAAGGCAGGCCCGCGGCAAAACCGAACAGCAGCATGTACCCGGTCTTGGCCTGTCCGAGCGATCGGAGCACGGTCATCAGCCCCGGTTTCTTGGTCTCGGTCTTCGCGTCGGCCACTGGCTACCCTCCTCAATCTCGCACGCACTTCCTAGCCCGTCTCTGCCGTTGAAGCATAGCCCTGATCGGCATTGCGCCATCCGGCCAGATTTTTGTGCGGTGCAAAAAATCTTTGCTGCAAAAGCAAGCGCTTCCATTGAGAAGCGAAGAACCAGCCGCTTTTCCGCTACGGAAAGTGCTCAAATTATGGCATACGGCAGTTGGGTCGCTGAAAGCCGGATCATGAGTCTGGCCACATGGAGGGAAGCCATGTTGAGCGAATTGCAGTGCAGTCTGCTCGGCCACAAGATCGAGCGGAAGAAGGTCTGGCATGACGGGCTGGACCATCGGACCTCGTGCGCGCGGTGCGGCTCGCCCATGATCAAGCACAATCAGGTCTGGCGTCCGTTCGACAGCGATGAAGACATGGACTTGCGCCGCAAACCTCATCCGCATTTCCATCGGGCGACCGCCTGAGCCCTAAAGCGTTTGGCGCCGTGGCCCTGCATCGCTAAGCGGGCGCGCATGACAGAACAGGAACGAAGCGGCGATCGGATCGCCAAGCTGCTTGCTCGTGCGGGCGTCGCCAGCCGTCGCGAGGTCGAGCGGATGATTGCAGACCGGCGCGTGGCGATCGACGGGAAGGTTGTCGAAACGCCTGCTACCCTGCTCGAACATCTGCGCGGTGTCACGGTGGACGGCAAGCCTGTCGCCAAGCCTGAACCGACCCGCCTGTTCGCCTTCCACAAGCCGACCGGGCTGATCGTGGCAGAGCGCGATCCTGCGGGACGCCCGACGATCTATGACGCGCTGCGCAATGCGCTTCCCAGGAGTGCGCCGCGCGTGATGCCGATCGGGCGGCTGGACTTCAACACGGAGGGCCTGCTGCTGCTGACCAATGATGGTGGCTTCAAACGCCTGCTGGAACTGCCCGCCAATGCGGTCGAGCGCACCTACCGTGCCCGCGCGCATGGCGAGGTGACGCAGGGCCAGCTCGAAGCGCTGATCGAAGGGATCACCATCGATGGCGTGCACTACGGACGGATCGACGCCAATCTGGAACGGCGCACGGGCGCCAACCAGTGGATCGAACTGACGATCACCGAAGGCAAGAACCGCGAAGTGCGCCGCGTGCTTGAGCATCTTGGCCTCAAGGTGAACCGGCTGGTCCGCACGGCCTTCGGGCCGGTAGCGCTGGGCGATCTTCCACGAGGGCAGGCTGTCGAGATCCAGAAGCACGAGATCGGCAAGTTTCGCTCGAGCGTGAAGAAGGCGCGCGGCTGATGCGGATCATCGCAGGCGAGTGGCGCGGCAGGACTATTGCCGCACCGGCGGGCGATACCACCCGGCCCACGGCCGACCGCACACGGGAGACCCTGTTCAACATGCTCGCCAGCCGGCTGGGGGAATTCGACGGCCTCAGCGTGGCGGACCTGTTTGCCGGGTCGGGCGCCCTGGGGTTGGAGGCGCTGTCTCGTGGCGCGGGGTCGTGCCTGTTCGTCGAGGAAGACAAGCGCGCTGTCGACACAATCCGCAGTAATATCGCGAAGCTCGATGCAGGGTCGCGCTGCGTGGTGCAGCAGGCATCGGTACTGCGGCTCGGGCCCGCGAAGGCACCGCACGATCTCGTCCTGCTGGACCCGCCTTACGATACCGGTGCGGGGGCCGTCGCAATCGAAAAGCTGGTGCGCCTTGGCTGGATTGGCCCAGCGACCTGGGTGTCGCTGGAAGTCAATGCGAAGGAAAATGTCGAGCTGCGCAACATGCAGGTCGATGCCGAACGCAAGGTCGGCAAGGCGAAATTGCTGCTCTTGCGGCTCGCATGAAAAAAGGGCGCCAGCCGATTGGCCAGCGCCCGTCCTAACAACCGTAGATTTCGCTATCTTACCCGTTCGGATCGTCCAGCGGCAGCGGCTCGTCGATTTCGCTGGCAGGGCGTCCCGGCCAGTAATTGATCGGGCGGTTGCCGGTCTTGTTGGCTTCCCAGCTGTTGATGCAGTTGTCTTCCTGCTTGGGCTTGCAGATCGGCATGTCTCCCGTTGGCGGCCCTGCATCTTCAGGCGTCGCCTGCACGACTTCGCCCCGCTGGAAGGTAATTGTCGTTCCCGGTGCGGTCTGGGCCAGTGCGGGAGCTGCTGCCAAAGCGCCGACCACAGCGATATTCGTCAGGATCAAACTACGCATACCAAACTCCTGTATCGGATGTGGAGTTGCAGCGTCCGGGAGGGATACTGCAACTCCGAATACTCACCTAAATCCACGCTTAGCGTGCACCGCGATTGATGCAGTTATCCTGCTGTTCCGGCGTGCAGATCGGCAGCTCTGCAGGAGCGGGGCTGGTATCGATCGCCTGCACCTGTCCAGCGGACCTGAACGTCATGCGCGACAGACCCGTAGGTGTCATGGTCATGGTCTCCGTGGTCAGCGTGCGGGTGGTCGGCGTAGTGTTGCCGAGCTGCGTGTTGATCGAGGTCCACGCGGCGGTACGATCCGCAGGCGTCATCATCACAATCTTCACACGCTGTTCGTTATCGAGGTTGTTCCACCAGATCTTCTTCTGGCTGTCGGTCAGCGTCCAATAGTAGGTTTTCGCATCCATTGGCCATGCATCGTAGGTCGCCCGGTTTTCTGCCGACCAGCCATCATAAGCCGTCTTCTGGGCCGCGGTCATCTGCACCGATCCATCCATCTGGGCGGTGGCGGGGGCGGCAGCGATGGCGAGGCCACACGCGGCTGTGGCAGCGAGAATAAACTTCTTCATGACTAAAAACTCCTTTGGTTCCTCGTCCTTGGACAATCAACGGCACGTTCCATGCGCGGTTCCGCGATGGGGATGCGCCTCCACCCTCCCTTGCCTCGTTTCAGCGCGTTCCCTACTTGTTCGAAAATCACCATGAATAGCGCCTATCCCCTCGCCGCCGCCGCCGGAGAAGCGGACGTTCCGCCCTATGCCGCGCGCCTGAACATGCCGCAGCGCGAAGCCGTGCTGACGACGGAAGGGCCCGTCCTGATGCTGGCGGGTGCGGGCACCGGGAAGACTTCGGCCCTTACCGCGCGCCTTGCGCACCTGGTGGCGATGCGGCTCGCTTGGCCAAGCGAAATCCTGTGCGTCACCTTTACCAACAAGGCCGCACGCGAAATGCGCGAACGGGTCAATCGGCATATCGGCGATGCGGTGGAGGGGATGCCCTGGCTCGGTACCTTCCACGCGATCGGTGCGAAGATGCTGCGTCGCCATGCCGA